>JADGBV010000161.1 GCA_015231345.1 Planctomycetota bacterium | reverse complement strand
GGTCCACTGGGGCAATATGCGGCATTATTAACAAGAATATCAGCCCCTCCCCATTTTTCATCGAGTGCACTGAAAAGGGGGCTGATGTCTTCGCTTTTACCCATATCGCCTGGAAGGATAATAGCTCTCTCTTCATTGTAGGTCTCGTTGATGATTTTTGCTAAGGCTACCGCTTCCTCTTGGCTGCTACGATAATTAATGCCTACTTTCATCCCCTCTTCAGCCAATGCTTTACAGATGGCAGTGCCTATGCCGCGTGAGCCGCCGGTGACTAAAGCTACTTTTCCTTTGAGTTGAGTATCCATGAAATTAAACCTTTATAATGTCTGCTATAATACTGAGGGGGGTATGCTGCGTACTCTGTCTTTATACTCTATTATTGGAGCCAAAAAGACTGATCTTCTCTCTCACCACTTCTTTGAGTGCTTCGTTTGGTTTGTTGTTGAGTACATGAGGCCACGTTCCCATATTCTCTAGTTCATTTAGGACTTCCTTCTTTTTGCTATTCATGGCGATAAGGATATCTGTAAATACATTGATTTTCGCGATACCATTTGCTATGGCATTTTTGATTTGCTCATCAGGGGTTCCAGATCCCCCATGGAGGACTAAGGGGATGGGGGAAGAACTGTTAATTTCTTGAAGTCTGCTGATATCAAGTTCAGGTGTTGAAATATATGACCCATGTGCTGTGCCGATGGCGACGGCTAAAGAATCAACTCCCGTTTGCTCTACATAGCGAAGTACTTGATCTGGTTGGGTTAAGCAATCTTTTATTTCTTTATGCTCATAACCCTGGTGAGCAGCTTCACCTTGGCCGCTGATGGCATCGGGAACATGACCGAGTTCTGCTTCCACATCAATTCCTCTTTTATGAGCGTAGTCACAGACCTCTTTTGTCATGGATGCATTTTCTGCAAAAGGAGTTGCCGATCCATCAATCATCACTGAATTAAACCCAGCTTCAATCACACGTTGGCATTCCTCTAGACTACAGGCATGATCCAGATGAATGGCAATAGGGATGGAGCTGGTTTTGGCTGCCGTTTGCGCCATGGCAATAAAATAATCTAAGCCCACGCCCTCAATGTCAGGCTTTAGAGCTCCTAGCATGACAGGAGACTGTCTTTCCTCTGCTGCTTCAATGACACTTCGTATCATTTCATAATTGGATACATCAAACATGGGAACGGCATAAGCGTTTTTCCTTGCATCTGCTAAGATATCACGTGTAGGGACGAGGGGCATTAGTATTCCTTTTTGGTTTGGGAAATGAGTGATTGTAGATGACTTGATCTTTCGTAAATCTTTCGTTTTTATTTCGAAGCAATTGTATTATGTCGCTGTTTTCCTATTTATCAAGAGGTTTATGGATTTTTTTCAAAGATGGAACTCAGTGGGCTTAAGTGCCAATATAACTCTTCGGGTGCTGATGGATATTGACGCATTCGTTAAAATACATTTTCCGATATGATTCAATTCTCCTGGATTGATTGACCGTAAAGCTGGTACAAGGAGTTTGATGGTTATCATAAATGCTACAGGTATCCCATAAAAGCAACAAGTTAACAAGTCATGTCGGCAACAAAATGAGAATTAAGTGAATGTACGATTCTGATCCAATATTTTCATTTCTAGTAGCTCTGGCTATTGGGGTGAGTAGCTATAAGGGCTTTAATGACAAAGAGTATGAGGCGAAGTTAATCTTTTCCACAAAACACATACTCAGCTATAAACAATATTACAGGCTTTTGACTTCTGGATTGCTCCATGGAGGATTCGGGCATTTATTGTTTAATATGTATTCTTTTGTGAGTTTTTCAGCACGTCTAGAGTTCCATATCAGTCCAATGCTTCCTGTCATTATACTGATTCTAGGCATTATTTTTGGAGGGTTTATTTCACTTCTCATCCATAAACAACATGAGTATTACGCTTATGGAGCATCAGGTGGAGTCTGTGCCGTTATATATGCATCGATATTTCTATTCCCAGGTGGTCGGATTTCTATGCTTTTCTTACCAATATCAATTCCATCATACCTATTCGCATTTTTGTATTTGCTGTATTCTGCATACGCAAGTGCAAAAGCACAAGATAATATTGGTCATGAAGCGCACCTGGGAGGTGCAATATGTGGAACTGCATTTGCTGCCATATTTGATCCGGAGACAATTTTTGAGTCTTTGCCTCTTTACCTCACTGTTATCGCTGTGTCATATGTTTATTTTTACGTAATGTTCAATAAATTGCATTATAGCCTCGTAGGCAAAGACCTTTCTGAAGTCTTTAATGAATTGAAAAGGAAATGTTATTCTAGAAAGGGTACAGTTCAAGAAAAGGAGCAGCTGAATTCACTTTTAGAAATAGTCAGCATAGTCGGGTTTGAAAATCTACCTAAAAGCGATCAGGATAAATTGCGGAAGTTGTCCGCTATATTCAAAAAAGAAATGATATCTATCAAGAAAGGGAAAGACGATTACTATCGACAACGCGGTGGCTAATCAATGGAAGTGGGGGTAGGTTCTTCTATATCTAGTGGGGTATGTGAGTTTGAGATTTAGCTAAATATTTGATGTGTTGGCTTTGTCTCGGGGTTGATCGTAACATATGCATGTTATGATTGCATTTTAATCATGTTAGTTGATGATTTTCTGATGAAAAGTCTCATTGTTGCTCTAGTACTATTTATTTCAAGCACTGTTCAAGGTGCTGTCATATATGTCGATGTTCCGGATGTGTCCTTTGTTCCGTTGGAGGTGATTAGGTTAGACTTTTCATCTCCTGGGTGGTCTAAAGCTACTGCTAACTGGGATGGTGATTTGAATCTATACCACCATTTTTGGGATGATGAGAGAACGATGATCCACCGGGTAGGAGGTGGTTTCGGAATTGTTGAGGGGGTGGATAGTAATCATGCTGCTCTGCTTGATCTAGGGGATATGATTGGTGCTGGATCGACTTACACGACCAACCAACACGTACATATTGATGACGGAAGCACAGGCGATTGGGATGGAGGTGGAGTCGGTTACATCGGTTTCAGAATGGATGCAGGTAGAGGGAACTACAATTATGGTTATTTGCACTTGAGTCATGATGATGCAAATAATGTAACCAAACTTTTGGATTTCGGCTACGAGACTTCTGTTAATACTTCTATAGTGGCAGGTCTCACTCCTGTTCCAGAGCCGGCAGCAATCTCTCTCATGTTCTTAGGCCTCACGATGGGTTTTCTTAAGCGTCGAAGGATTTAATCTATCAGCCTCTAACTGATTGAAATGATCCTGTGTAGAGATACGAATGTATCTGATTGATTACCTTTTGGTTATGCAGCATAAAAGTATGACTTACGGGCATGACGATATGTTCATCCATACCGGGACAGAGTGTCTCAGCGATGCTCACTGCACCATCATCCGTATTGCTGATAAGGCTAGAGGAAAGGGGGTTGAGTGAGCAGTTTCCAGCGATAACACCTAAGGAGGACGGGAATGCTCCCACGTTGAGGAGGGGTTTGTTCTTGTTGTGTGTGCCAAGGTCTGTAAGAACAGGTCCCGCTAGATAACGAAATACTGAGAACTGAGATAGCTTCCGGGCAAGTTCGCTTCCTTGGTTTGGAGGGCATAGCATTACCGTTCTGCCCAATTGGGGAATTGAGGAGTTTTCAAGGAGTAGTCGGAGGAGAATTCCACCCAAAGAGTGGGTGACAAAATGTAGCTTAGTGTGTTTGCTGAGAATGTCACCTAGGGCAGGTGCTATATATCCCTCATATAGCTGGTGTGCGTTATGTTTTCTCGAGGGGTACGATATGGAGTATGTGGTGAATCCATGCCTAGATAGATGCTTTGATATTGAGCTCATGGATCTCTCAGTGCGCCCCAATCCATGGATTAAAACAACACACTCGCTGGCGTCATTTTCTTGTTGTTGAATAGGTCGAGTGTTCATTTGAATGTGAAACTTTTTATAGAATAGATAATTGCTAATATCAATTCTTGTGCCAAAAGTTATTTGTGGCGAATAGTGATTATTTCAAGTGCCTACTTGTTCTTGAAATGATCTGGTGTGCAAAAAATGTGCGGGAGTTAACATTTTGTGCGTGAGTGATACAGATTTAGTCTTGAATATTGGAGTTTTTCTAGTAGCCTATATCCAGCCGTCATTGTATGCAAGCCCAACTGCACAAAATCGGCTTACGAGAAGGATGGAAAATAAGCTCTGTTTACGTCTTTCATTTCTGAAAGATTATCAATTTCAGAATTAATAACGTTAGAAAATTTGGTTAATAAAATGACTACAATGATTTCAGAAAATCAACCATATGTTCTGCGTCAATTTGACCATCTCTTGTTCCTGGATACTCACCATACAAATAGTCAATGTAGCCAAAATCTCTAATGATTCTTCTGAAGAATTTTCTAAGATATGCCTGTACTTCAGAAGGTCCATTGAGAATTGACTTGGCATCAAGAAGGCTTCTTAGGACAAATGATATATCTTCAAGGTCATGACTAAAAATTAAATCATCGCTACCACGAGTATTAAATGCTTCAATTTTAGTACACAAAAAATAGGGCAGTGATAAGATTTTGATGCTGCTGCCTGCAGGCAAGTCAACCTCGATAGCTTCCTTGCAACCATTTCTATACCAAGGATTGGAAAATCCTAATATATTAATATCATCAGGAGTTACATCAAAAATTAGCTTTCCGTGTATATATCGGCAAATAGGTGCCCCTTTTTTGTTGCAATTCTGAAATCCAACATTTCTTAATTTCTGGTCAATTTCATAGTAGTCCATTAAAGTTGAGACATGAACAACAGCATCAACATCATCAGTTGGCCTGAATTCTTCATGATCAGCCCTTTCAATATAGAATGAAACAACAGATCCTCCAACAAAGATCAAGGATTCTACTAATGGCCCAACAATAGAAACAATTTCTTCTATCATCTTAATGTTGTCATTTGCCTTAACCAAATTTCACACCTCTATTTTGAATTCTTTCTTTTAACTCTTCCAATGCTAAGTTTTTTTCCCTTGCTCTTCCAGAGCGGTAAGCATCTATAAGAGCAAAATACTCATATAGCTCACGATCACATTCACATGCAAAAGGTACTGTTGAATATATCGGCTGCAGTAGGTTCCCTTTTTCTGAACCTAACTCTGATGACCATACGATTTTATCATTACTCCTGATATTTTCATTTAAAGGATCCATGCTATATGAAGTCAACATGCCTATACCTTCTCCTTGCCACTCTGCCGGAAACATAAACTGAATACCGTATTCTATTAACTCCATTATTTTTTTTGGCTTTGGCTCTTTAGTTGCTTTGCCTATAAGTCCAACATGGATAAGTCTTTGAAGGCCGTAATGGACTTGACTTTTAGATAACCCGACCTCTTCCCCAATTGAAGACAAACTCCATTTCCCTTTTTTCCAAAGGAATATCTTTAATAAAATCAACAAATCTTGACTCTTCACTGTTCCTGTTTTTAGAACGAAAGTTCTTATTTTAAGAACATTAGATCGATGTCAATGTGTTCCCAAAGGAATATGTAACATTATCTGTAATAAGAGTCGGTCAGTATTCAATATTTCGATTTATGACAGCTTGAATCAATGATATTGGGCGTATTCATTCCGGAATAAAAGTGAGATTAACTGAATAAAAATATCCTAATACAGCAAACAACCCCCACCACCGCCGCCACCCCCACTGGTGAGGCTGCTGCCCTCAGCTGTGCCTGTAGGAATCACTTCTGTATCCACAAAAGTATAAACAGAGAAACTATTCAGTGAAAATACCCAATTGCCTTCTGAAAGAGTTGGGCTAATTCCTGAGTCGCTAAAGCTTCCATCTGTTCCCTGACGGTAAAGGGCCACTGAGCTTGTACCGACTTGGGTGTATGGGATGCGTATTGTGATCTCAAAGCCACTATCCACTGGGCTGCCACTATTTGCCACTAAATCGAGGCTCATGACTTTTCCGACCGCTTTTTCTGGCACAGAATCTGAATAGCTTGTGGGCAAAGTTGCGACGACAATGGCGTGATTTATAGGGACACCACTTAAGCCTAATTCGAAATCTTCGTCTTCAGTGGTGAAATAGTCTTCCTGTGTGACACTTTTGATGGTGACAGAAGTGCCATCAGTTGTCGTAAAAGATTTGCTTGCTCCTTCTGTAACGATTTGCACAAAAATTAAAAAAAGATTAGTAATATCATCATCGGAGACAGAATTAATTAATTCGACTAATGATTCCGTGGCTTCGGATATACTTGTAGCGGAGTCAAGGTCTTGTGCGATTTCCACTGCTTCTGTGGGTGCATCACTGAGATCAACTTCAGCTATGACTGATTGACTGACAGGAATGACAAGAGTCGACCTGACTAATCCATCCACGCTTAAAATATTCGCAGTGAAGGTATAGCTGCCCGTACTTGTGGGAGTGTAGCTGCTCGTGTAAATGTTGGTTTGGCTTGTGATAAGATCAATTGTGCTGCCATTGAGTGTTAAAGCTGGGGAAACGCCATCAGCAAGGTCAAGGTCCACGATGGAGACTTGTAGGCTAATGGTCTCTCCCAGTTCATAGGCTTCATGGTCTGAGCTTAGGTAAACTCCATTAAAGGAGTCTCCCTTAGCTACAGTAACGTCTAAATCATAATTCCCGTAACGTCCAGCTGTTTGACTGTAATAGCTATCACCAAGATAATTTTTAGAGTTGCTGACAAATCTGGAAACTGTAAAGTAATAAGAGCCGGGCTCATCTAGCGTGTAACTTATTTGTGAGTCACTCTGAGAAGAACTATATAAACTCGGATTATCGCTGGCTACCTTGTTGTCTAAGCTTAGCTTGAAAAATTCTATTTTTGTTAAAGCGCCATTGCCTGTATCGTTTGTTTTGAATGTTAATGTGTCAGCATTTTCGCTCGTGTAGATGAAATAATCGACATCATTACTAGGATAGAAAGTGAGCTTAGAGAATGATTCGCTGCTCGTCAGAGTCCTAGGAGAAGTGGATGTATAGTCGGCAAGGGCATCGTTCCAGTAAGTCATGCTACGGTCCTGATAGTGTTCGAGCAAATCAGAACCCTCCCATAAATCGTTGAAAGTGTCCATGGTGATTTGCTCACCATTAAGGGAGCTGGGTAAATTTTGGAAGGCTGCCAGAGTGGCCATAACATCGCTTGCACTATTGTCTTGATGCGCTTGCCAGAGCACATAGGATACGGCCCATTCGTTTGTGGTTTGCATGGCTGCAGAGCTTGGATCAGCAATACTATATTTTGAAGCATCAATGCTAGATCCATAATAATTAGTGTCAATCATATTAGGGTCATTCCTAATAGCAGCAGAGATATATGAAGCTACTCCTTCAGACCAAGCTAAGCGTAAATCGACCTGGCTATCGATGTAGTGAACTCCTCCTTGGGAATGGTCAAGGCTTAAGCTTTCCATAAGATAATGCCCAAACTCATGAAGAATAATATCATCGTCATATTCATCGGGGTCGATCCCACCTAGAAAATAAAGGTAATTATTGCTCGGGTCGTAGTAGGTACCGTCTGAATTGGGCCATTTGACCTTAGTCGATTGACTAAGGGTATAGCCTAAGTTAGTCACCCAGTCTCGGCCTTCTTTTATCGCTTGAAAAATATTAAAAGCACCGGCATTTTCATTTTCAGAGATATTTTTAGTAAAGGGGCCTGATGAACTCGTTGAGCTGGCTATGGTAACGGAATAAAGATCAGCATTTGTGCTAATGTTATCGGTATTGCCAACCATAATTGTTGCATTTTTACTGTATACTTTAAGGGTATAGGTGCTGGTTATAGATAGAGCTATAGTGAAATTTCCATTGCTATCCGTATAAGTCGTTTGTGAACTTCCTGTTGGTAAAGAGGCTTCAACTAGGGCCCCTGAAAGAGCAGTGCTTTCTGTGCTTGAGGTAAAACTACTTCCCGAGCCAGAATAGATTCTTTTATCGAAAGTAATTTGCCCGCTCACAGTGAGGTCTTGAGCCTGGAGAGAAAGTGTGCAGAAGAGGGTGCTGAGAAGGAAAAGTGTGAGCCTGTACATGAGAGTTCCTATAAGATAAGAAGCTAATTATAGGTGAGCCTAAAAATTATCCGCAAAAAAATAATGGA
>JADGBV010000160.1 GCA_015231345.1 Planctomycetota bacterium | reverse complement strand
ATTTTGTCTGCTTTTTTGAAGAGGCAACACTTTTTTGTAAATAAGCCTGCGGTATTATGAGAAAGTAGCATTTATATTAAATGAATCATTGGCGGATACGCTATTGATTTCTTGGATTCAAATTCACAATAATCTTTTATTGAATCCTGAATTTTTATAAATGCTCAATAAGCTTTTTGATCGCCTCCAAGATTGGAGAATGTATCGAAAGAGAGATCAGTTGGACTGGATTAGTCGCAACACAGCCTTGGTGCAAAAGCATCAAAAGGAGTTTGCTGCTACAATTGCCAAAAATTCTCAAAAAGAAGACCGGAAGAAAATTCTCTTTTGGTATTCTGGCATATGGGAGCGAGGTGGCGCTGAACATATGCTTATGCTCAGTTTAAAGTTAAGGGGGCATAAGATTATTGGAATTAGATGTTCTGGTGGTATACCAGCCTGTAGCATGGAATCTACTCTTTACCCTCGCCCTAAATGCTCAGATTGTGTCGAGCGCTCAGAAAAACTCTTAGGTATCCTTTCTTTATTAGATGATTGTGAAACGACGACTGATTATTTACAGACGATCAATTACCAGAACCTATTTAAAGAGATTGATGATAAGCCTATTGAGGAATTGATTCATATGGAATATGAAGGTGTTCCTATAGGTCGATTCACTCTAAGAGATTTACCTCAGTATTTTTTTCGTCTGGTCGACATTTCAGATGAAAATGTTGCTAAACGTTTTAGAGAAAGTTTAAAAGGAGTATTGCAATACACCATTGTCGCTTTTGAGGCTCTAAAAAAGCATAATCCTGATCGAACTATTGTGACATCGGGCAAGACCATTGGATATGGCAGCTTTTATGAAGCATGTAAAGTAAAAGGAGTCCCTGTTGTGACATGGGATGAGTCTGTTGGTGGTATGTGTTCTTTTGTCTTTGATAGTCATCATTTTGCTGTTGAATACCGAAAAAATGAAGCTTGGAACAGGATCTCTCAAGAAGGCCTTAGTGGCAAAGAACGAGAGTTTGTGAGCTACTACTTCGGGAAAACATCGAAGGGTCAATTTGGCCGTCATGTCTATTATAATAACCCCATCACTAGTAAGCAAGAAATATGTCGCAAGCTGGGCCTAGATGAAAATAAACCTATATTGACCTTGCTTACGAATTTGTCTTGGGATACATCTGCTTTGGGGCGAGATATAGCTTTTGATAGCATGCTAGGGTGGATTTATGATACGATTGAATACACGCAGAAGCAAGACTTCTTTCAACTTGTGATTCGGACTCATCCAGCCGAGGGGCATGTTGGTAAATATGCAAGGGGTTGTGAATCTGTATCAGAAATTGTAAATGAAAAATATCCTCATTTACCGGATCACATTAATATCATAAGCGGAAAAGATGAGATAAACTCTCATGCCTTATGCGATTTATCACAACAAATTGCTGTTTATGCCACAACAGTGGGCTTAGAGATGGCCGTAAAGGGAAGGCAAGTGATGGTCTGTGGTGATAGGGATTATCGCGGCAAAGGATTTACCATTGATATAGAAACCAAGAAGGAATATTTTGATTATTTAGGCTCCCCTTCTTTTTTTTCTCAGACAACGATTAGTGAACCTCAGCGCGATTTGGCTATTAAGTATGCTTATTTTTTCATTGTTAGGATTGAGTCTTATCTGCCTGAATTCAATTTAGAAGATAGGCATTCTTTTGAGATTAATGACCCTCGAGACTTTCTGCCTAACCATTCGAAAAGGTGGGATAGTCTGTGCGAGAATTTATTGTCTGGTGGAGACTTTGTTGACTGCACAGATTACATAGATCCTTGGAAGTCTATGGAGAAGAAGACCTGAGGATGAGCCCTAAGGACTCTCATCAACATACTTTTCTACCGTCAGTTGTCATCGGTGCTGGTGGGCATAGTCGAACAGTCGTTTCAGTTTTGCAATCCTTAGACCTGGAAGTTCTCGGGCTACTGGATACTAAGAATCATCAGAAAGAAAATGTTCTGGGAGCTCCCATTATTGGCGATAAAGTGAATTATAGTCGCTACTTAAAAAATCATAATTTGTATATAGCTCTGGGCGATAATTATATTCGTAAGGAGTATTACGAAGTTATAAAGAAGAAAGGGGGTAGTCTTCCTTCTTTAAGTCACCCTGATGCTAATATTCACACTAGTGTATCAGTTGGACTGGGCTCTCTTGTTGCTAATGGGTCTATGTTGTGCCCTAAAGTGACTATCGGGGATAATTGTATTATTAACTCCAGAGCTTTATTGGAACATGATGTTATTATTGGGGATCATGTTCATATTGCTCCAGATGCTTCTTTGGCTGGCAAAGTCACTATTGCGGAAGGAGTTTTTGTAGGCATGAAATCGACCGTTAAAGATGGTGTGAAGATTGGTGCTTGGGCTAAAGTGGGTGCAGGCTCGGTTGTTGTGGATAATATTCCTGCGGGGGCCGTCGTTGCTGGCAACCCAGCTAGAATTATTTCCATGAAAGAGTCTGGGCCTGAATCTAAAAAAGAAACAGCACTGATTCAGGAAAACGCTAGTCTTCTAGAGGCAATGGAAAAGATTGACTACACTGGTGGTGGTTACGCTATTGCGCTTAATGATTCAAGTCAATGTGTCGGGATTCTTACAGATGGTAGTATTCGTCGAGAGATGATTGCAGGGGCTCAATTAGTACATTCGATTAAAGATTTAATCCAAAGAGATTATTTTTTTCTCAGAGAAGATAAGGAATACGAGGCCTTGCATCACTTTTCTTATCTTATTAAATTTATTCCTATTTTAGATCATGACAACCATTTAGTCAAAGTGATTCATCATGAAGATATTATGGCAAAACCACCTCAAGGCTATGATGATATTTCACGGAAAGTCAAACATGTTTATCGTTATTATCAAAGCGATAAAAAAAATGATTATAGCTATGAAGATTATCTTAAGAAATTATCTGAATTCACTAAACATGATATTTCTTGTGTGGCTTCTAGGATGGATGATTTACGAAAAGACTTACTCTGCTATTTGAAGAATACTGCAGATTTAAGTCAATTGTATTGTAGTCCTTATCTTAAGAACTATTGGCTAAAAGTGATAGCGGAAGTAGGACTTGCCTGTCTCCCTTTATCTCGGTACGTAAGCGGAACAGAAGGTGTGCTTTTGCTAAGCGAATATGATGATCTAACTAGTGATGATAAATTTTCTTCTGAGAATAAAATCGTAATTATCAAAGAACAGGGAGGGTTAAATATTCACCCAACAGAGGGGTGTTACTGCATTTTGATTCGTATGAGCGTGAATGATGAGATTAATGCTGAGGGTGCAGGCGCAGTAATAATCAATGAGGATAGGCTTGAAAACTTCAAGGTGCCTTCTGCTATTCACCCTATGCAAATAGCCAGTAGTATGCCAGATGTCGATTATATAGATAATCACCGTGCTTTAAACTCATCTTGTATAGAAAACCTTAAAGTTTTATTTCCTGAAATAGACTGGCGAGATGCTTATGCGGGAGGCGTGTTAGGTTTGTTGCATCATCAGGGCAATATCATAAAAGAGAGATTAGAAGAGTCCGAATATGATGTTATTGAATCTGGTGGTCAGGAGATAGCCTTGTTGATAAAGGATCCTTATTCTTTTGTCAACAATAATATTAAGGCGAAGAAAGAGTTGCGCTCATGAAAGTGCAAGCTTTGTATCTGCATGGGGGGTGGAATTTAAATTACCCTTTTTCACCCAGATTGTGGTCTGTAGAAGAATGGATAAAATGGCTTCGGCTTATTAGTAAGTCTGGAGTGGAACGTTTGTATTACTGGCCAGCCTTTGAGCTCTTTTCACATCAACCTCAAGAAGAAGAATTAGCCTATCTATTAAGATTGCAGAAAATGGTAAAGGCAGCTTGTCGTATTGGCATCAGAGTCTTACTTGGACGCAGTGTAAATACAGTTTTGTCTCCGGTGAATGAAAATAAACCGTTTTATTTAAGAAACCAAAATGATCTTGAGTCAGTTCACCCTCTTTCTCAGGAAATGCAAGAGAGGGTCTATCAGCCCTTAAGTGATTATCTTGGCCAATTTGATGGTTTATATGGTTGGTGGTTGATTGACCGGGACCCAGGTGATTCATATGATTTGCCTGGATCTGTATTTGTCGAATGTGCCGAACGAATGTTTTCTTATTGCCCTGGGGGTACTGAGAAAATTACGTATTGGCTGTGGGGAGGCTGGACGAGGGAGAGTCATGCGCCCGAAGGTTGGAGGGAGAAGGAGCAAAAGTATTGGCTCGACCTTATTGATGCCTTGGAGAGTTCTTCGCTAAAAGACAAGGTTGAGTATTTGGCATGCTGGAAAGGGCATCACAAAAGTTTAAAAAATGTTCTTCATAAAACTTGGTACTTTCCTTATAATTATTTAGAGCCAGAACCCTCTTTACCATGGACGGCAAATATCGATGAGAATCCATCTGAGTACTTATGGGATATTTGTCCAGACTTGCCATTGCTTCTCAATATGCAGACGCCTTGCTTAAGAACAGCAGCACTTATGAAAATCTCTAATAGTTCCTCACTGGAGGAGCCTGCTGCAGACTTTGGTACAACTAAATGGAGTGAGGTCGAGGATACATGGTGTTGGTCGGATGATTCTCTGAAGGATCTCAGAACAGAGTGGCAGGCTCTTTTTAACTCCATAAAAATTAATCAAGACGTAGAAAAGGCTATAATAAGATGGCGCAAGTTTTGTGGCATGCCAGACGTTTTTCGCAGAGGCTATTTACATCAGTTGATGAGATGAAAGAGAAGAAGATTTTATTTTTATGCTGTGCCAGGAATGGCTCTAAGGAGGTGGCTCATAAGAATATTGCTCCCATAGCCGGAAAACCTTTAATGCACTATACATTGGAGCTAATAAAGAAAATACCTTGGAAATCTAACGTTGTTTTAAGTACGGACGGAGACCCTATTGCTTCATCGTGCCGAGACTTGGTCGATTATACCATAGACCGCCCCTCTCATTTAGCAGATGACCAATGCTCAAGGTGGCCGGTGTTAATACACGCTCTGGAAGAATCTGAACAGCATTTTCAAATTAAGTATGATTATATTTTCGATTTTCTAGTTACGGCTCCTTTCCGTAAAGAAAGTGATATTCTTGCGTGTTATGATTTAGTTCAGCAAGAAGGTGTGGACAATGTGATTACAGGTGTGAAAGCTCACAGGAGCCCGTACTTTAATATGGTGGAATTACGAAAAGGCTACCCCCAATTGGTAAAAAATATGGATGACCAATTGGCAAGAAGACAAGATGCTCCTCCCGTGTTTGATATGAACGGGTCTGTTTATGCTTGGAAACGTGAGGCCTTGATTCAATCAGATGTGTTACTTAGCCCGAAAACACGTTTGCATATCATGCCTGAAGAGACTAGTTTAGATGTTGATACTGCTTTTGACTTGAAATGTGTTGATTTACTTATGAAAAGTGAGCTTGGTCATGCAAGAGACTAAGGACTTCTCATTTTTTAATTATCTCAATACGGCGGCAACTCCTATTGTTATTGCTGAAGCTGGAGTAAATCATAATGGGTGTTTTGAAGAAGCGATTCGTCTTATAGATGCAGCCTATGAAGCAGGGGCGCAAGGGGTGAAATTTCAAAGCTTCAAAGCCGAAAAGTTGGCTTTGAAAGAAACTCCAAAAGTTCCTTATCAGTTGAAAGATGAAGCCCATAAAGGTGAGAGTCATTATGAGATGCTCAAAAGACTTGAGATGGACTATTGTTCCATGCAGAAATTAAAAAAACATGCTGACGCGAGGGGCTTATTGTTTTTGTCCACTCCATACGACCCTGAAAGCGCTAGAGAGTTAGTGAAAATAGGAGTCGGGGCAATAAAAGTGGCTTCAGCTGATCTCATTGATTATAGTATTCATCAAGAAATCCTTCGTTCTGGATTGCCATTGATGCAAGGTTTAGGTATGAGTCGTGATGACGAAGTAGAGTCTTTGGTGAATTTCTATTATAAAAATAATCCGCATTACCCCATAGTGCTATTGCAATGTACGTCTAATTACCCAGCGAACCCTTTGAATGCAAATCTTAATTTTATACCATGCCTTCAAGAAAAGTACCCTCAGGCTATGATTGGTTTTTCTGATCATACGAATGGCTCTGAAACTGCTTGTCTAGCATTGGCAAAAGGAACTAGGGTATTTGAGAAACATTTTACGAGAGATCGGTCCCAGAGTGGACCTGATCACAAGGCGTCATGTGACCCTCAGCAACTCAAAGAATATATTGATGCTTTAAAGAGGAGTGATGAGATACTAGGAGATGGCGAAAAAAAAATAGCTGAAGAAGAAAAGAAAATGAGACGTATTAGCCGGAAGGGTGCCTATTTATGTGTAGACATCAAATTCGGGGAGGTGATTTCTGAGGATAAACTTCAATTTACTCGCCCTGCTCTTGATTTTCCGATGTCTGAAGTCTATTATTTGCTAGGTCATAAAGCGAGTCATGATCTCAATGCTGGTCATTTATTACGTAAAGACGATTTTCTGGAAGAGTCATGTTAAATAATAAAGTGGTGGTTGTGACAGGAGCTCTAGGCTTGATTGCAACGAGTATAGTCAAAATGATTCTCAGAGAGGGGGGGAGAGTTGTTCTTGCTGATTGTCATGATAATACGTCACCTGAAGTGAGTCAAGCTAGTGAAATGCATAGCGATCCTTCAAAAGCTATTTATGTGCAATGTGATATCACTAAGACAGAATCTGTAAAAGCTATAATCGATGTGAGTTTGGAGTCTTTCGGCAAGATTGATGCCTTGGTGAATTGCGCTTACCCCCGTAATCAAAATTTTGGTAAGGATTTTTTTGATGTGAGTTATGAAGATTATTGTGAGAATTTAAGTAGTCATTTGGGGGGATATTTTTTAACTTCTCAGAAACTTGCTGAGTTTTTTGTAAAACAAAATGAAGGCAATATTATCAACTTCTCCTCTATTTATGGTGTAAGTGCACCTGACTTTTCCCTATATGAAGGCCTAGAGATGACTATGCCTGTGGAATATGCTGCCATTAAATCTGGCTTACTTCATTTTACAAAATACATGGCCAGTTATTTAAAAGGTCATAATATAAGAGTGAATGCCATTAGCCCTGGAGGAATCAAAAATTCTCAAAATCCAGATTTTGTGAATCGCTACAATCAAAAGTGTTTAGATAAAGGTCTGCTTGATCCAGAAGATTTATTAGGAGCTTGTCGTTTTTTATTATCTGACGAATCTCGTTATGTGAACGGTCAAAACCTAATCGTTGACGATGGCTTTACCTTATAGGTAAGCTCTGTTTTCAGATTATTGTGCCTTTTTATTTTTAAGCAAGGGGGCAAATCGAGCTTTTTCTTTGGCTTTCATGTAAGCATCTTCAGGTGAAATGATTTTCTTTTGCACTTTTTCCCAAAGCCCATCGTCCATAAGTTGCATTCCGTCTTTCTTGCCTTGCTGAATTATAGATTCAAGCATACCGAGTTTTCTCTCGCGAATCAGATTGCTAAGGCCTTGAGCTTCGATGAGAATTTCATGGTTAGCCACTCGGCCTTTCCCATCAGCTTTTTTAAGGAGTAGCTGAGAGCATATACCGCGTAAACTTGCTCCCAGTAGCAATAGTACGTTTTCTTGCTCTTCAGATGGGAAACTGTCGACAATACGGTCAATGGTTTTTGCTGCAGAGTTTGTGTGTAAGGTTCCGAATACTAAAGATCCCATTTCGGCAGCTGTCAGAGCTAAGGCGATGGTCTCAGGGTCCCTCATCTCACCTACGAGAACGATATCGAGATCTTGTCTGGTACTGGCTTTTAGGCCATCTTGGAAAGATTTGGTGTCAATGCCCACTTCGCGCTGGATGATGACGGACTTTTTGATCGGGTGAACAAACTCGATGGGTTCCTCTATGGTTAGGATATGTTTGGCTTCATTGCTGTTGATATAATCGATAATGGCCGCAAGTGTGGTAGATTTACCACTACCTGTAGGCCCTGTCACTAAAACGAGGCCAGACTTGAAGTTTGCAAATTTTTTAAGGACTGGGGGAGCATTTAAATCTTCAAGGGAGAGGATCTTGCTGGGGATAATCCGGAAAATACACCCGAAACCATCGGCTTGCATGTAAAAGTTTGCACGAAATCTTGCTCTATCTCCCAG
>JADGBV010000015.1 GCA_015231345.1 Planctomycetota bacterium | reverse complement strand
ATTTGCGCTAGTGCATACAATTCGCATATTCTGAGAGTTTTCGCAGTGTGGCACCTTGTCTTGCCGCCCTTACGGCCTTCAGCCAGTCTGGGGCTGGCATGCCCACTTGCTATCTTTCTGAAAAAAAAAGGACACTACCCAATCTTGACCCCAATAACCACCGCATAAAATCCCCAAAATGAGCAATCGAACCACTTACGGCGGCCGCCTCCCCCGACTTCTAGACGAATCCGGCGAAGGCTGGTACCACGTCTACAACCGCGTAGCCTGCGAAAAATCTCAATTCCCCCTATCAACCATTCCAGATGCACGAGAAACATTTCTACGCTTCCTAGACTTCTACTCAAATATCTATTGCTGCGAGATTGCCACTTACGCCATCATGGGCAACCACTACCACATCATCCTTCGCATGCAGCCATACCGTCAGTTTTCAGAAGAAGAACGCCAAATCAAGGTCGAAACCCTCTACCCAAACACTTACAAACAAGCAAATGCGTGGAGTGATGAATACTGGGAGCAATTCAACCAACGAATGTTCAGCCTTTCCGAATTGATGCGTAATATCCAACAAGGTTATGCGCGGTGGTTTAATAAGAATCATAATCGTCGAGGACGCTTCTGGGCGGATCGCTTTAAATCCACTATCTTATATGGCGAGGAGTCTTTGATTGAGTGTATGCAGTATGTGGACCTAAACCCTGTGCGTGCTGGGCTTGTTGAACGCCCCGAAGATTATGCTCAAGGAGCTTTTGCTTTACGTTATAAGAATGAAGCTGATGCTTTGCTACCTTTGCACTCAGTAACGAATGAGAGGTACGAAGTTGATGCCTTTGAGATTTATCGCTCTCAAGTTTACCTGAGAGGTGATGTGCCTAGTAAAGATGGTGAGGCAAGTCTATCATCAGATATAATAGATCGTGAACTAGCCAATGATTTTAAATTGAATTATGAACAGCGTAATAACGGAAGTTTACGCCGCTTTACTGATGGCTTGGTTCTGGGCACACAGAAGCATATCGAAAACTGGGTGAATAAGCTTGATAAATGGGGCTTTTATAAGCGACGAAAAAAGCCTAATGAGATTAGCCCTACCCTATTTGCTTTGCGAAGTCAAAGGAAGCATTTTGAGGGAGACTCAACATCATAGGATGTTTTATTTTGTTTGACCACAAGTGTCTGCTATCAGAGGGAAGTTGGAGGGAGCCAAGCCTCATGATTGCCCTAATGCAACCATGCTTCAGTTAGCTTATAGGTGAAGCCTGAGGCGTTCAGAGCTTGCCTCTCTAAACCTAGGAGACTATTCACCTGAAAGTAATACTCTTTTTACCAGGGCTAGCAAGAATAAGAAATCGAGAGTCTTGCCGACAAGGTGTAGCGAGCCAGATTACGATCATAAAAATTGCCAACTTTCAGCGGGAATGAGAAGCTGATTTGTGGTCTTGGTCTGTGATGATGTGCTTCAGGGAATTGACAGCATGAGCTTTAAATTTTTGGAGTCCCGGTTGCGTGAAGAGCACGAAAAGCACTTGCCTCGAAATCGTGATTCTACCGGAAAAGCGGCTTTCGACGGCAGCTAAAGCGACTAAAGAAAAAAATCAGTAAACGTCGTCGTGGGTACCGACATCTTCAAGAAGAATAGCTTCTTCCCATTCTCCATTTTCATTTTCTTCTTGAGTAAAAGAAAAGACAATTCGGACATCATATCCAGCACTACAAGCCCATGAATCCTTGAGTTTGCCCGTTAATTTATGGGTTTTCAACTTAGGCTGGTATGGTTCCTCTGCAAGAGCATCGAGGGCTTCAATCACTCGATTAATGAGTTTAGGATTTTTCTTCGTAAACTTCTTGAGCGATTTCGTAAAGTGGGGAGTTAAATTGAGTTTCACGCAAGCAGCTCAGCTCTCAGTGCATCAGCATTATAGGCTTGACTTTTGCCTTCCTTGTGCTCACGGCGAGCTTGCTGAATACCCTCTGCTATGTCATCTCTACGCTTTTCATGAATGCGATTTTTGAGCAAATCCAATAGTTCTTCCTGCTCATCTAAAGTGAGGTGATCGGCTTCTTCTGCGATTTGGGCGAAAGTCATAATATTAGATCCAGAGTAGATGAATATTTTAACTCCCATTCTAGTTTTTCACCATCATGCCTACAAAAGAAGCAGCTAAAAAGTAGAAATGTGACGGCAACAGCTGCGAGAACCTGTCCATGATCCTCGGTATCGTCACTATTTCGTGCATCATCAACTTCATTGTTCAGCTCATCAGCAACCTTTTTCGCTTTTCCCTCCTCATTTCTTGCAATTGGATGGGTCAGCTCGTGGATTTCCTTATTTTCGGATGGAAACCTGCGTGAAAAGGCCTGTTGTCTCAAGCTTAGCATGAAAGAGGATCAACTGGATAAAACAAAAAGCAAAAAAGCAAAGAAAAAAGCAAAGGAAAGAGAGGCAAGGTTGCTAAATCTGATGCTCACAATCTATGGGAAAGACTCCAGAAGCATGAGAAAGCCGTTCTGCTCTTCGCGCGTGAGCCTCATGTCCCTTTTACAAATAATAGAGCAGAGAGGGATCTCAGGATGGGCAAGGTAAAACAAAAGGTGTCGGGTTGTTTTCGAGTTGAGAAATACGCCGAGGCATACTGCCGGATATCAAGTTACCTTCAGACTATGAACACTAAAGGGTATAATCCACTGGTGGCCATTCAGATTGCATTAGCTGGAAAAGCGGCATAGAGGGGGTGAGCAGTTACCTATCCGGTTTTAATGGTTTTAATTCAAAGATCTGTTTTTCTAAAAATTCTTTACCTGAACACCTTTTAAATTCTCTGCGAATAGTAGAGTCGTTGACATTTTCTAAGCTTTCCTTCAAGAACAAAGATCGGTAACCTTTGTAGTCTTCTTCATTAGCATACCCAATAACCTTTTGCCCTAACTCTTTTGGAGTGAGTCCGTATATAGGCGAGAGAGACAAGATAGAGGCAATTAAGAGTAGTATAGATTTCTTCATGATAATTCCTTGATAGCAACAAACATTCTTCACCACAAAGAATCTTGTCAATCAACAAAGCTCTAGAATCGAGCAAAAGCTCTCATACACACATTTCCCTCATAAGCAAAATTAGTCACTGCTGACACCTCTCTACATCTTTATACTAAAAATTCCATTAGAAGTCAAGAGTGGAGTTAGGGCGAGAGCAAAAAGCTTAGCTGTATACAAAGATAAATACAATCCAGTTAAAACAATCAAACTAACAGGAAGCTCAGGTAGGGATTCGGTCGTTGATCTTGTTCGCCCTCTTTACGGAATTCATAAGATCAAAGATCATTTAAATGAATAGAGCAAGGAATAAAATTGCTGACTTCACAATAGCCAGCACATCAAAGAGCAACCTAAATCGCCACAGGCCTATCTAATCAACTAAGCCCGTTAATAAAACCTTTCACCCATTGATATAAATTATCACCAGGGCATTCAGTATTAGCAAAGTCTCTATGACAATAGATACGCTGACGACTCAAATTATGTTGATCCATTTGATAGTAAACCAGAGCCTGCAAGGCCTCTGTTTGCCTCGCTGTGGGGTGACGTTTGGTGAAATTACCAATCATGGAAATTCCTAGATTATTTTGATTATGCCCTTTTACATGAGCGCCCCTTATATTATCTGGACGACCTTCGTATATGCGACCATCGCGACCAATGAGATAATGATAGCCAATGTCTGCCCAGCCGAGTTCATCTCGGTGATACCTGGCAATACCTCGCACCACTTCAAGGTCTGATTTACCGTCCATTCCTTTGTGCTCGGAAGTATGATGTATGGTAATACGATAGATCCCACCCATAGGACCACTATTGCTAGCTGTTGGTTTTGCACCCCACTGCGACCTAGGGACGATATAGGGTTTTTTAGAAGAAGGAGGTGAAAATAAATCTTTTGTTTCTATTTTGGGGTAAGATTCTTTATGTGTCTTCTTTGCCCAGTCTGGGACTTTACGCGTTCCAATCATGCCTGGAACTTCACCCTCCCCTGGAATATATATTAATTGGCCAACATTGAGCTGATCACTCACTAAGCGATTACTCGCTCTGAGCTGCTCGAGAGAGACGCCGCTTTGATCAGATAACCAAAAGAGGGTATCTCCTCTGCGTACTCGATAGTAGAAGCCCATATCTTCATCACTGTGATTCATTTGGGCGGAACGGCAACCAGCTAAGATAAGGGAGCCTGCTCCTGCAAGGAAAAGACGCCTGGAAGCTTGGTCAATTTGAGCTAAATCCATAGTACAGTCAATTGAGTTGAACTAATAATAGGAGCAAATTCTGGTATTAAAGAGCAAGATTGTAATTTGTTTCATGCAGGTGTCATGATTAGCGTATTTTTAAGGTGAGCAAAGCTAAAGCGAGCATGGCGGCTGATAAAATCCACATTCTCACGACTATTTTCGGCTCAGAATAGCCTTTATATTTTAGGTTTTCATGGTATGGGGCCCGGAAAAAGATTCTCCGGCCTAATAGCCCAATTCCCAGCCAATCTTGAATAAGTACAGAGGCAAGCTCTAAAACAAATAGAAAGCCTAATATGGGGAAGACCCACTCTTGTTTGAGCATAACAAAAATCGATGCCAGCAGCCCACCTAGATACATGGAGCCACAATCTCCCATAAATATGGTTGCTGGGTAAGTATTGTACCACAAAAAGCCCATGAGAGCCCCCATACTTGCTGCACAAATAATCACCAGCTCTGAAGAATTAAGAAAAACCGTACCCTCCATATCGCTAAAATAGAAATAGAGAAAGTGCTCCGACCAAATTGCGTGCCCTAAAATATATGAAAATATCCCCAAACCCATGAAAGTCAGGAAACTTGGTCCTGTTGCTAATCCATCCATGCCATCGGCAAAATTAACAGCATTTGAGATAAACATGACCACTAACATCACAAAGGGGATTTGTAATAACCCCACATCTAATGGTTCTTTGATGGCTGGTAGGCATATTGTGCCACGAAGCAACTCAGGGTGAGGACTCCACTGAGAGTAAAGTAGCACGCCTACAGTTAAACCAACAAAAGCCTGCACAAGATATTTACCCTTTCTCGATATTCCCCCATCGTGATTTCCATCTCGTATTTTCAGTAAATCATCCATGAGACCTAAGAAAAAAGAGAATACAGAGGCAAAAAGAGCAATATGCACATAGCGATTCGTTAAGTCGCAGAAGAGCAGAAAAGCAAGCATTCCGCCAATAAAGATATGCATCCCCCCCATAACAGGAACGCCTTCTTTGCTACTGGAGTCAATCATATATGACCTTTGTCGGTTCACCCAACCGTAGCGAACAAAAATATGATAGGACCTCGGCAGCAAAAATAAGACAATCGCCATGGCAAAAAGAAAAGCCAGACCTGCGCGAAAACTAATGTATGCGTGGCCTAAACGCAAAAGTGACTGCTTATCTGGGTCTAAGTATTGGCATAAGTGATATATCACGACTTCTCCAGAAGCATCTGGTCAAGTTTCGCCCTTTGCTCTTTTAGCAAAAAGATGGGCTTAAAGTACTCTGAACGCATATTAAATGGTCTTAGCAGAGCTTCAACCTCCTCTCGTTTCATCGCTCCTTTTTCCACAATATAGCAAAGAGCCTCAAGGAAGGCCCCCCTCACGCGCCAATGCCGAGCTCGCACGATCTGTGCCGCTAATTCTTGAATCTCGTCCTTTTCATAGATAAAAGACAAAAAAGGAATGGCAGCTAAGCGAATTTCAAAATTATCTCCCGATAAAATTCGCGCTTTTATTCTAGCTTCCAATGATTGCGAAAGTGTGATTTCAGATTCACGTAAATGATGATATAGAGTCCTTAAGCAAGCGGACTGAACTTCATAATAAGGGTCTTGTAGCGAGGCCATGGCCAATTCTTCAAGAGGGAAATTTTCTGGATTCTGGTTTTTCAGGGAAGCCCAAGCATTACGCCTAATAAAACCAACCTGGTGAAATTTTTCTCCGAGTAAATTAGCCCACCATTTCGATGGCCTCTTGTCACGAAGAACCTCAGTTAGAAGTTGCGCGTTTTCAGGGCTCTTATCTAGGCCGAGTTTTTTGACTGCAGCATTACGTAACTGCCATTTCTCCTGATTTAACTGCTCTTTTAGACTCATCACCATACATTCCGACCTTGATCAGAATAGCACCTTTGGCGGTTTATTCAATCTAATCGCTCCCAATTCTTTTGGTCTATCTGGAGGCAGGCTGCTTGTAAATTTCACAAGCACAGCCAAGCCAATCAAAGTAAATAAAGCATTAGACCCACCATAGCTTATGAGAGGCAAGGAGATTCCTTTATTGGGAACCACACCGGTAACCACACTAATGTTAAAAAGGGCTTGCCCAGCAAAAATAAACGTAATACCATAAGAAACAAGCAAAGTAAATAAATCAGTGGATTTCACTAAAGCTTGAATAGCAAACCATACCAAAACGGCATATAAAAGCACCACAAATGAGCAACCGAGAAAACCGAAATCCTCTCCTATAATAGCAAAAATAAAATCATTATGAGCTTCAGGTAGATAGTACAGTTTTTGTAGGCCCATTCCTGCCCCTTTTCCCGAGACTCCCCCCGAACCCAATGCGATCAAAGCTTGATGGCCTTGATAGAAACCATCCTGCAAATGCTCTGATGGATCCATATAAACTTCGAGACGCCTTTTCACGTGATCAAATTTATTATATAAAATAAAACAAAAACCAGGCAAAGTAAGAAACATTAAAGTCATTAAATGCGAAAGTTTAGCTCCAGCAATATACAGCATGCTCACCAGTACACAAAAAAGGAGAGCTGCATTGCCCAAATCAGGCTCCAAAGCAATTAGCCCAACTGTGAGCAAAATCAGAGACATAGCCACAATCATATTCCACCATTTATTCAAGTTATTTTTATTTCTCTCTAAATACCACGAAAAGAACAAAAGTGAGAAAATTTTGGTCATCTCAGATGGCTGAAAACTAATAGAACCAATTCGGTACCATCGCACAGCGCCATTAATTTCTTTACCAACAAATAACACCCCCAACAAGAGCAAGACACTGACCACACCTAAGTACGGCGCAGCTTTCTTCATGCTTTTCACTGGAATATAGGCAAATATAATCACAAAACAAACAATCCCTAAAATATCCCAAGTCAATTGCTTGGTGAAAAACATAGAACTGGTATCAAAGCCTCCACCCCTTGGAGCTGTAGCGTTCATCACCATGAACAAACCTATGCACAGAAGCGTGATGATACATATCATCATATTCTGTGAAAGAACCTGACCTATTGTGGCTGAACCTGATGTTTGTCTTAGAACCATCTATTCTTTATCCTCAACAAGGGCTTTAACAACTAGATCTAATTGCATGGAATGACTTCCTTTGATAAGAATGATATCATGGGGCTTACTAAATATTTTAATAAAAGAGATCATATCATCCCTATTCTCACAATGATGGCAACACGCCCCTCCATTTTCATCATATGCTTTGAGAGTTGAACGAGAGTCTTTGCCTAAGCTTAGCAATACATCCACACCCAACTTGGCCATCAAAGAACCTAGTTCCTTATGTTGCGACACAGAACTGCGCCCCAACTCTTTCATATCAGCAAAGGCCACAAAGACTTTCTGTTTTTCATTTTGCTTAAGACTCAAAGCCGTCTTTAATGCCAGCACAACCGATGTGGGGTTTGCGTTATAGCAGTCATCAATGATTTTGCGTTTTTTCCACTGTAATATTTCCATGCGATGCTCAGATGGTTTCCACTGACTCAACCTGTCGGAAATCACTTGAAAATCGACGCCCAAATTCCTTGCAATGGAAAGGGCCGCTAAGGCATTTTCCGTATTATGAGGGGCAGGAGAATGGAGTACAAAGGGAATGCCAGAGAACTTAAACTCTACCCTATCACTTTTCTTATTTAAAGACTTTAATTCGTCACTTTCTTCACCAAGGGGAATAAAATGTCGCGGCCTTTTACCAATGGCTTTATCAAGAGATTCATGAGCCCTTAATTCTCTCTCAAAGAGGTAGCAGCTAGCTTCTTTTGGAGCAGCTGAAAAGATATGACCTTTCTCTTTGGCAATATGAGTTAACTTCTCAAAGCCTTCTAAGTGAGCGATATTAATGCTCGTCAGTATACAGTAGTCAGGCTGAACAAGTTGAGTGAGTTTTTTTATTTCTCCCGGACTACTCGTGCCCATTTCTACAACAGCCCAACGGTGTTGTTTTTTCAAACGGCACAGCGTAAGAGGAACCCCCAAATGATTATTATAATTGCCCTCTGTTTTCAAAACCGAACGTTCACTTCCCAAAACTAATGCCACCATTTCTTTTGTTGTTGTTTTACCATTAGAACCAGTTATGCCTATGCGTTTAGCCTGAGATATTTTCACCATTTCAATAGCAATCTCATTGAGCACTTCTTCAGGCTGTGGAACATAATGGACACGTTTATCTTTATAAGCTTTTTGTTCACTATCAGCAATAACAAGAGTAGCCCCTTTCTCTAAGGCTTTCTCTATAAACTCATTGCCATGAACATTCTGCCCTGGCAATGCCAAGAATATATCATTCTTCCGAATCCGGCGTGTATCGATGTTTATAGAACGGTACTCACCTTCATAGAGCTTAGTGGCGATATCGACTACCTGTAGTTTAGACATATTTGCCTCTCATCAAAAACATTGACTTTACCCGCTATATCCTGATATAACTCATGACCTTTACCGGCAAGTAATAAAAGTGAAGATTGGTTAAGGCCTTTTAAAGCACAAGATATAGCCTCTTCACGGTCTCTAATACACTTAAGATTCTTAAAATTTTCAGGAACACCTCTTTTTATACTCTCCATAATCTCTGTAGTTTCTTCTCCACGGCTATTATCGCTCGTAAGAATAATCTTATGAGCTAGCTCTGCGGCTAATTGCCCCATCTTAGGTCTTTTTTCCTGGTCTCTTTCTCCGCCACATCCAAAAAGAACATGAATTTCTTTTTCGGGATAATGTTCTTTTAGGCATTTAATCGTTCGTGCTAATGCATCTGGAGTATGGGCATAGTCAATATAAACCAGCTGCTCCATACCTTTGACTTTTTCTAAGCGACCTTTAGGAAGAGATAAACTTGGAATAACAGGAAGAAGGGACTCCAGCTCCACTCCAAATGCTCTGAGCATCCCAAAAGCACATAGGAAATTCTCTAAATTATAACGACCCAGAAGAGGGATATCAATATGATGCATTTCACCATCATCCATAAGGATCACTTCAAAACCATCAGCAGAACAGGCTATGACTTCAATATTTAAGGAAGCATCCCTACTCTTTAATGAATATAGAATTTCATTTTCTTGAATGCCTGCAAAGGAACTCATATAAGAGCAGTCCATATTAATAACAGCCGCACCCTTTGTTAATTTGAAAAGCTTTGCCTTAGCCTGCTGATATTCAGCCATGCTTTTATGATAATCTAGGTGATCATGACTTAAGTTTGTGAATGCACTCACAGCAAAGTCTATTCCTTCAAGACGGCCTTCAGCTAAACCATGAGAAGAAGCTTCTAGACACATCACACGGGAGCCTTCATCGTAAGCTTCTCGAATACATTTATGTAAATCCAAAGGAAGCAAAGTTGTATTGGGGGTTTCCTGAACTTTATCAGCACAAACCAAACCCAATGTTCCCAGACTAGATGGTTTTAAATTGGCATAAACACCACATAGAAACTGCCGGCATAATTCCACCACGGTACTCTTGCCATTTGTCCCCGTTACTGCTAAAAATTTCATTTCATGCAAAGCTTGTTGATTAAGAGCTACAGCCCATTCTCGACTAATGTTTTCTAGGTTATCATAAATGATTTGAGGACCAGCCCAGTCACACTTCTCACGACATAAAAGAACAGGGTTACCCTGCAGGCTCTCTGGAGTTGACCTGAAAGCGACTAAGACATCCCCTTCTGAGAATCGATCATTGCGATGAGTAATTCCCTTGACCTGAGAATCAATAACTTCCTTATGGAGATTGTTAGTCGAGCTCGGAGGAAATTGTTCGAGCATTTCCCCCAAGACTCTCATATGGCCTCGTTCTCTAACATTTCATCATAGGGGACTCCCATATATTGTAGGGTATCCTCCACGACTTTTCTGGCAACTGGGGCCGCGACCACTCCTCCAAATGAACTTCCTTGAGGCTCATCCATCAAAACCATCACGACAATTTTAGGGTTAGAAGCAGGTGCCAAACAAATAAAGGAACCTATATTCTTATCTTTTACGTATTTTCCATCAACAAGTTTTTCTGTTGTTCCCGTTTTTCCTGCTATGCGGTACAAAGTTGATTTCGCTCTTTTTGCAGTCCCTCGTTTAACCACTTCCTCAAGCGCATCTATTGTCCCTCGACATGAGGAATAGGAAAATACTTTTTGTAAGCTCACTCTTCCACCAGACTGAATCACTTCCCCGTTCAAGTCCGTTACTTTATTGGACAAATAAGGTTGCAGTAAAAACCCGCCATTGGCTAAGGTACAGTAAGCCCTTGCCATTTGTGGCATGGTCACAGATATTTCATGACCCATGGTTAGTGACGTCAGAGAAAACTTAGACCATTTCTTTAAAGGCCTGAAGGTTCCACGTGGCTCACCAGTTAGTGGTAAGTAACATTTTTGACCAAAACCCAATGATTGATATATACTATGTATCAGTTTATTGCCTAAACGCTCTCCCATGATGGCGGCGCCAATATTGCTACTTTTCACAATAACATCCTTTAGGCTTAACTCACCATAACCATGGGCATCATGAAGGGTACGGGAACCAAATCTCTTAGCACCATGACCACAATGAACAATTTCTTCAGGATTTCCTTTGCCATACTCTAATAAAGAAGCATAAACCAATGGTTTCATCGTACTTCCTGGCTCAAAAACATCGAGCACCATTTTGGGTTTCAAACCTACAAGCCCACTGGCAATTTTATTTCCAGGTATATGAGCTGGCAAAGTACTCATAGCCAGAATTTCTCCGGTTAGAGCATTCATAACAATACCGGAAGCCGTCTTGGGTTTAAACTCTTCGAAGCCCTTAGACAAGTGCTGATGCAAAAAAGTCTGAATGGATAAATCAATGGTTAAATGAACATCATTACCCTTAACCGGAGCAATTAGCTCTTTTTGATAAATCACTCTTCGCCTGGCATCCCTCACGATTTCTTGTAAACCCGTTTCTCCTTTAAGAAGCTTCTCATACCTGGCTTCCAACCCCGTTAACCCTTTATGCTCTGTGCCCACAACACCCACAACAGGAGATAACATGGATTTAGCTGGATAAAAACGACTCCATTCATCACTAAAATAAATGCCTCGCGTCTTATCCACATATTCAGCCAGTTTTTCCACCTCATCAAAAGACAATTTTCTTTTGAGCCAAGCAAAACTATTTTTCTGCTGGCATTTCTTGAGAAGAACATCTTCAGCGACACCAATAATAGGGCTGCATTGTTTCACAAAAGCCTCTAATTCCTCAGTGCTCTTGATTTTTTGAGGGTCACTCCAAAGACTTTTGCTTAAATGAGACTCTGCTAAAGTCCTACCCTTGGAATCATAAATAGCTCCCCTTTCGCATTCTATTTTTAAGGTAATGCGGTGCTGCTTTAAAGCGATAGCATCATAGTGATTACTGTTAATCAGCTGCAGGTAAACAAGGCGAACTATAATTCCCCCAAAACCAAGTATGAGGCAATAGAGGAGGCGAGACCTTTTCTTAGAAAAGTAGCCCGTCCTGATCATTGTCTATAACTCGCATAAACAACTTTACCCTCTTTATTCCTCTCAGATATGGCATAAGCAGGAAAATTAAGATGGGGGCAGCTACTTTGCCAATAAGAATAAAGCTCATCTGGAGTGGCCATGCTGCGAATATCCATTCTAAGCGTTTTCAACCTCTCCTCCAAGAGCTTCTCTTCACGCTCTAAAAGAGAGTATTGGTAGGCGAAATGAATCGACCGAGACCTCTGATAAGAAATATAAGAAACAATCAGCAAGGTGCTGATAATCAATATGATTCTCTGCTTCATTTCCCCCTCCTAAACACACGTAGTTTGGCACTTCTGGATCTTCTATTATTTCTTGCTTCGTAGTCTCCTGCACTGATACATTTTTTAGTTAAAATTTTACCGAGCCCTTCTGAGGCCCACTTCTTATACATCACCTTCACTGCCCTATCTTCAAGAGAGTGAAAGCTAATCAAAGCCACAACTCCTCCTTCAGAAAGACATCCCGGTAATGAATTTAAAATATTCTCTAATTCATCTAATTCTCCATTGACTGCAATGCGCAAAGCCTGAAAGCTTCGCGTGGCTGGATGATTCTTCCCTGACCTAGGCATGACCGACTCAATTAAATCGGCTAACTGCAAGGTATGATTAATGGGCGAAATAGCTCTTTGCTGGACTATTGCTCGTGCTATTTTTCGACTGGCTCGTTCTTCTCCATAAAGGTAAATAATATCTGCCAACTCCTTCTCAGGCATCTTATTAACAATATCTGCGGCTGTCTGCCCTTTGCTGGTGTCCATACGCATATCAAGTGGGCCAGGTTTATTGAAACTAAAGCCCCTCTCTCCTTCATCCAACTGCGGAGAAGACACACCAAGGTCAAGGAGAATAAAATCAGCTGTTTTGATCTGAGCCTTTTCCATCACCTTTGGGATATGAATAAAACTCGAATGGTAAACACCAATCTCCGTCCCCTTCTCCCCATACTCTTTTTGCAAAAGCTTAGCTTCTTCAATGGCACGAGGGTCCTTATCTAAAGCCAAATAGGATTTCGGCTTCATCTTTTTCAGTATTTCCCTTGCATGCCCCCCGCGACCAAATGTGCCATCAACAACAATGGCTTGAGCTTGATCCTCTTCGACATAAGAAAGCACCTCTTCAAGAAGCACTGGGATATGGGTAAATTCAGGCGCTTCCATCAGTAGTCAAAAATATCCTCAGTGTGAGCACTTAGACTTTCTTCAGCAAGAGCTTTAACAGGTGCGTATTTATCAACATTCCAGAGTTCAATCTGGACAGTATTACCCACAAAAATAATTTCGTTATGGGGTTTAAAGTACTCAATAAATGGGGAGGGAATTAAAATCCGTCCATTGCCGCCAGAGTCCAAGCTTACATTCATGGCTCCTGCATTTAAAACCCTGTTGAGTTCGGGTTTTTTCAATCTTTTAGCTATTTCTTCGGTTTTTTTCTGGTTGACGCGCCACTGGGAAGTTGGGTATAGAGCCAAAAAATCATCATTATCGCTCTTGCGGTGGTACATAACGAGGGGGGAATCTTCTTCGAGGGCGAAAAACGCCTCGCGCAGAGAGCCGGGCATGGTCACCTGGTTCTTAGCATTTAATTTTGCGCGATACTCCCCAGTAAAACTCAAAAGGCCATTTAGTTACATAAAGTGAATTCGAGTTACTTTATACTACATTAAGTTATTAGTCTACAGAAAAGTTCAATCATTATTTTCTGCAGGGCTATTTAGTAGCTCAAAATAAAAATGGCACTAAATATTGTGGCGGCCATTTTCCTAGATATAAGATCCAAGGCAGCAGGCGCTAAAATCCCATTTTCCAAAAAGGTACTCTTTTCCTTCCAGAATCCAGAATCCTGAATGACTGCACGAAGGCCTTATCCTAGCAAAGATAGGTCTCCCTCTATAAAGCCCCGTCTTATAAGCGCAACTCACTATTAATAAGCCATGAATTCATCACAAATTCGCCATGCTTTTCTTGATTTTTATAAATCAAATGGTCATCAAATAATCAACAGTTCATCCCTGGTTCCTGAAGGTGATAACACCTTACTTTTTGCCAACGCAGGCATGAACCAATTTAAAGGGCTCTTTACTGGTGAAGAAAAAAGCCAAATGACTCGAGCCACAAGCTCACAGAAATGTGTTCGCGCTGGTGGAAAACATAACGACCTTGAAAATGTAGGGGTCACTGCAAGACATCATACTTTTTTTGAAATGCTGGGAAATTTTTCTTTCGGCAACTACTTTAAGAAAGAAGCCATTGATTTCGCATGGACTTTTCTCACCGAAATCATCAAACTCGAAAAAGACAAGTTATGGATCACCATCCACGACAGTGACGACGAAGCAGGCAAACTCTGGCAAGAAGCCACGGACTACCCCATGGAACGTATTGTTAAAATGGGCGACAAAGATAACTTCTGGTCCATGGGCGAGACTGGACCTTGCGGCCCCTGCTCTGAAATTCATTTTGACCAGGGCTCATCAGTGGGTTGTGGCAGAAGCGAATGTGATTTATATTGCGATTGTGACCGTTACCTAGAAATCTGGAATCTTGTATTCATGCAGTACGAGCAAAAAGCTGATGGCTCCCGCTCCCCTCTTCCAAACCCTTGTATCGATACTGGCATGGGCCTAGAGAGAATTTCAGCTGTTCACCAAGGCTTCACAAGCAATTACGACACCGACCTTTTCATGCCCATCATCAATAAAGTCGCTGAAATCACTGGGGTTGCATACAATACAAATGAAACTGGAGTGAGCCACCGCATACTTGCTGATCACGTAAAAGCGAGCACATTTCTTATCTCTGATGGCATATTCCCTTCTAATGAAGGACGTGGTTATGTATTACGACGTATTATGAGAAGAGCTATCCGAAACTCTTACCTCTTGGGTATGCGCGATGTTATTCTTCCCCAACTTATCGAAACAGTTATTGATATGTATCAGGAAGCCTACCCAGAATTACTAAAACGCAAAGATAGCATTCTTAAGATGGCAGAAAAAGAAGAGCGTGGCTTCCTTAAAACCATCGCCAAAGGCCTCAACCTTTTCGACAATCAGAAAAAAGACTGGCAAGAAGATAAAACCGTCCCAGGCGAAGCTGCCTTTAAACTCTACGATACTTATGGCTTCCCACTAGACCTTACAGAACTTATGGCCGAACAAGAAGGCCTGAAAATAGACGAAGAAGGCTTCAAAGATTGTATGGCCGAACAACGCAAAAAAGCTCAAGCAGCCTCAATGTTCAAAACAAGTCAGCTAGCAGGACTACACTGGAAAGAACACAAAGATGGTGAGCAAAGTTTTTCAGGATACGAAAAACTCTCAACGTCTTCAGTCATCTTACGTTCCGCAACAACAGAAGCAGGGCAAATTCTTTTGGTGCCTGAAGACTGCGCATTCTATGCTGAATCGGGTGGACAAGTCGGCGACCGTGGCAGTGTCAGCATTAAAGGCAACGATGTACCCGTCGTAGACACTCAACTTGTGGAAGGCTACCACACCTTAGTTTTAAGCGCTGACTGGAACCAGCTCCCAGAAGATGGAGAGTCGCTCTCTCAGCAAGTTGATCAACAAGCTAGAGGCCTGACTCGCGCCAATCATAGTTGTACCCACCTACTCCACAAAGCGCTCAAAGAATTTCTTGGCGATCATGCCGAACAAAGAGGCTCCTGGGTTGGCCCCACTCACCTTCGTTTTGACTTCCCCCACAGTGAAGCCGTCGACAGCGTTACTTTAAATAAAATTGAAGCTCGAGTTAACGAGCTGATACAGCAGGACTTAGCCATATCAACGCGTTTAACAAGTTTAGATCAAGCCAAAGAAGATGGTGCAACAGCACTATTTGGTGAAAAATACAGTGGCGACGTTAGAGTCGTAAGTATGGCCGATCAATCCATGGAACTTTGCGGAGGAACCCACCTTGCCAGCACAGGTCAAGCTCTTGCCTTCGTCATCAAATCAGAATCTTCCATTGCTTCAGGCATCAGACGTATTGAGGCCATAACAGGCTCAGAAGCTATGGCTCATTTATTTGAGCAACGCCAATACCTAAAAGGCATAACAGCTAAATTACAAAGCCAAGCCCACGAATCTGAAGAAAGACTCGATATACTCATCAAAGAAAATCAAGCTGGAAAGAAAAGCTTAGCAGCTCTCAGGCAACAAATGGTTATGTCACAACTTGATGAAAAGCTCAAAAACCCTCTCCAAGTTGGCGAACAAGCTTACCTGGCCGAAATCATCGAAGATATGGAAGCAGGTGACTTACGCAAAACTGCCGATAACGTTAGAAACCGCATGAGCAACCTTCCCTTTCTCTTAGCTGCCACATCTGAGGGCAAAGTAGCTCTCATATTGAGTTTCCCCAAAGCTTGGGTCAAGGAAAAGGGCGTGAATGCAGGAAAAAGCCTTAAGCCTCTCGCCAAACACATACAAGGTGGAGGAGGAGGATCACCTGAAATGGCTCAGGCAGGAGGGAAGAATCCCGACGGCCTCAGTGAAGTCCTCAAAGGATTTAAAGAGCTACTCGCCGAAACCTCTTCGTAACACACAAAATCAAGCAGCTATGGAGGCGAAAACCTCTATGGCATTGAAACGCTAGCGATGGAAGCGAAGGCCTCTATAGCATTGACACGCTAGCTATGGAAGCGAAAGCCTCCATAGCGAAAACAGACTAAGCATTAAGGCGCATGCCTTCGTAGGCCAAGCTTATCTTCATATCTTTACTGTGCCCGTTATGGCTTTCAGCATATGCCTGAGTATGAGAGCGAAGACATTCAAGCTCCTTCTCGTTATAATCATGTTCGAAGTGATACAAAACCAAATGCTTCACCTGATTCTGCAAAGCCATATCAACTCCCACCAGTGAAGTGGAGTGAGCCTCATCTAAGCACTCAAGATAATCATCAAAATTATACATGGCATCATAAACCCACATATCAACACCGTTCAACCATGAGTTATCTTCCGAATTATTGTATATATATTGATAGTTAGTATCTGTCGAATAAACAACACTCTTCTGAGTATCACTCGCCAAGAAAGCCACATTACTTCCCTCCTCATTCATGGAGTATGGCGTCACCTTCACTTGCCCGAGATTCTTCATTTTAGCAGTTTGAAGCACTTGATAATAAAGAGTTGCTTTAATGGACCCTTTTTGAAGATGGGAAAAGCCATTTAAAAATAATTCGCATTGCTCCTTCAGCCTTTCTGAGCAAGACATGATATTTACACTGTACTCTTCATGAAAAAGCGGCTCAAAATAAGGCAAGCCACTTATATAATCCCAATGCGTATGGCTTAAAAAAAGGTATATCTCTTTAGGTGAATTCCTTTCTTCTAATAATTTTTGCCCACAAGCTTTTAGACCAGAACCCGCTCCAAATAAAATAATAGCCTCCTCGTGACCATGCAGGCGCACACAATTACTATGACCACCAGTAAAAGGGGCTTCTTCCAGACTCGCCTCAATAAAACTAAGACGATTCTCTTCCGTATTCAGGTCTTCACCTTGATAATTCTCAAGTGTTTTGAGCAAACGCTCTTTCATCACCTTACGGCTTAAAGCAAGTGGCTGAGGCCCTCTAACTCCGTAAAACTCAACTTCCAGCAAAATATGAACCAGTCATGCAACTAAGGGGCGGAGGATACAGGCACTCCGGTTTACTCAAATCACCTACTAAAAGGTGAGTCCCAAGAACTTCGTGCGTGCATCAATCTGCCTCTGCCCCCGCAAATCTTGAGCTCCCATTAGAAAATATCAGGAATCACTTATAGTATTTATTATCAAGAGACTAAATAAAATATTCTCTTAACTTCATAATAGGCTTTTCAAAGACGTAAAACCAAAAGATTGATATCATTGTCACTGTTGAAATAAACACAACAAAGCCAACCACATTATATTGGAGCTGAGGTAAAAGGAAATATTTATAGAGTGCAAGCATAGGAATATGAAGCAGGTACATTGAATACGATGCTTCACTAAAGACCCTACAGGAGTTTGCAAAGAATTTAATATTCGTTCTCATTGATAATGCAAAAGGAATGAGCATAGTGAAAAACAACGAATTGAGACTTAGTTTTGCAGACAAAACAAAGAAATCACTCTGAACAGGTATAATAAAATTCAAAGCAATAAAGCCTGCAATAGCAATAAGGAATAAGGAATATTTCCATCGCTCAATCATTTTCGGAAAATAAATAACCACAGCAGACAGAAGGACACCATAGAGAATCGCATCAATACGAAAAAAAGTCATTCTTGGCAGCTGGCTGTATAGATCATGATTAAAAAACGCATAAAAGTATTTCAATATCGTATATGCGATAAGCATTAGAGTCAGCGATAGAATCATATTTGCTTTCATACGATAAATTAATAATATCGCAAGAGGCAACAACAGGTAAAACCATTCCTCAACGGCTAAACTCCATGACACTCCATAAAAATCGTCTGGAGCAGAGGAAACTCCTTGCAGAAAGAAGAAATACTTCTTTGCGTAATAAGGATGAACGGCTTGTCGCCATAATTCCAAAGAAAGAATCACATAATAATTTGGCAAAGTCCTCATCCACCTCTTAACCCAGAAGACCTTAAGAAAATTCTTGGGGTGAGTACAATCCATTTTTAAGATAATACTGCCAATTAAAAAGCCACTGAGAGCGAAGAATATCTCCACACCAAAATAACCAAATGAATTCAGCCATGGAAACTGAACGGCATAATCACTGTGCATATAAAAGTGCGAGATAAGCACAAGTAAAATTGCAAGAGAGCGCAAGATATCCAAACCAAAAATTCTACTCTTGGACGAAGCATGGTCTGCACTCTCTATTTTATTATTCACTGATAATTCATCGCAACACTAAGGGTGTTGCTTTTTAGCTTAGTCACATAGATTTCAATAATGAGTTCTGAGTTAAGCCTGAATGACGCGCTTCATTACTCGGTATTGCCAAGGGCCAGAAATAATAAAGTTACAACTCATAAATACCCAGAATAGCCTCAAGCGCATCCCTATGCTCTCTATGCAGGCGTAGGGCTAAATTGTCCATAGAGCTTAGTTTCTCATCAATCACCAGTTCATCTGAGTAATACTTTTTGAGAGAACGAATAAAAAAGTCAGAGTCATCCTCAGGCACGTGCGAAATGCGCTCCAAAAGAGCTTTCTCCCCATCACTTAAAACGACCTTTTCAGCAGACTGCTTGGAGCCATGCCCTTCGGGAGGCTCTGCCAACCATTCTTTGCAATAACGGCATTTAATAGCTTCATCTTGAATGGACTCAGCACAAAAGGGACATTTCTTCATTCTAAAAACTAAACTTTGACCGTGAACATGGAAGGGCTAAACTTACATTAAACTCCTTTTATCGAACTGTCCAACCCTATGGAATCAAAGCATTATATTATCACCGGCGCCAGTGGTTTCCTGGGCTGGAGTTTACTCCAAGAACTTCCCCAAGAAGCAGAAGCCACAGCCCTTTATCATAGCACAAATCCAGCAAACTCCCGTGCTCAAGCTAGGAAGATTCAGCTCAGTGACGAAAAAGAAGTTTACTCAATGGTCAAAAAGGTAAGTCCTCAAGCCATTATTCACGCAGCAGCTTTATCCGACCCCAACGCATGCCAAAATAACAAGGAAATAAGCCAGAGAATCAATGTGCAAAGCAGCGAACTGCTAGCAAAAATTTGCGCAGATCATGATATTACTTTTGCTTTTACATCTACCGATCTTGTTTTCGACGGCAAAAAAAGCCTTTATGGAGAGCATGATACCACAAATCCACTGAGTCTTTATGGAGAGCAAAAAGTACAGGCTGAAGAAGCGATTCTAAAAGCCTACCCAGAAGCTTCTGTTTTTAGGCTTCCTCTTATGTTTGGGGAGTCACAAGGAAGATGTAAAAATGGTTTATATGAAATGCTTCATCAGCTCAAAACGGGAAATGAGCTAACTCTCTTTAGCGACGAGTTCCGCTCCATGGCAAGAGCAAGAACTATCGCAAAGGCGATTTACCAACTTACGGGGAAACTATCCGGCATCACTCACCTCGGAGGAAAAGAGAGAATTTCACGCTATGAATACGGCGAAAAAGTGCAAAAAATATTTAATTTCAAGGAAGGTAATATCCGTAAATGCCTGAGAGCTGATATAAAAATGAGCGCCCCCAGACCCGCCGATGTGAGTCTTGATTCTTCTCGCGCTCTAGAAGCTGGTTATGAAAGCAAAAGTGTCAGCGAGGAGCTGAAAGAGATTTATCAATTTATTGGTCCTCTAGCCGGACAAGCGCCACAAGAACAGTAGTTTACTTATGATTCAATCGAAATAACAGGAAGCAAAAGACTCCTGCTATTTATTCTTTTCATCATGCAAAACCTGATCGATAACCAGCGCTGTCGCTAAGATCGCGATATCATCTTCGCCATCAATTATCTCAACGCCATAGGAGTCAGTCATAGCCCAAAAAGCTTTCGAAACTTGAGCGACAACCTTGCCGGAGCGTGAAAAGCTATAATCATGGCTCCAGAATGAACCTGTTATATTATAGTCATTAGGACCAGGGACATCGAGTGTGAATTCCTTATTAAACCAGCTGAATTCCTTAATCACCTCTGCAAAAAGCCTACCATCACGGTAAATTTCATACTTGGGTTTCCAAGACATTAGCTTCTGACTGATAAAAGCCAATTCATTTCCCTGCATATCTTGAAATGACAACTTATCACCCCACGAGAAAGCTTGCCCATCCACAAAGAAAACGCTTTGTCCGTTATCATCGTAGATGTTAAAATCATCCCCAAAACCCCAAAATTTCTCTTTAATTGAATATTTCATAATCTTTAGCTCTTAAGTGTTTTAGGTCTATATAATATATTTATTCATTTTTCAAGTATTAGACCTACTAAGCGCTCAGATGTCAATGGTTATGATGCCAACCATGCTGATATTCAGGAGAAACCTCTAGAAAAAGCAAGCAAAAATAAGGCCTGCCCTAAGCAAGCTTATATAAGTGTGCCCATTCTTCACGAGCAGGAGGGTTTAATAAGGCATTAGCTACGTCGTTACCGATAATTTTTTTACTCTTGATATCGAAGTTTAACTCCACATTAAGCCTTTGAGCCAAAGCCCCCAGAATCAAAGTTTGCGAGAGTGGCCCTGCAATACTGAATGGAGAGTTCGTGGCACAGTTACCTTTTATCGCTTGAATAAATGATTCATGATGAGAATATTCAGGACGGGGAGCCTTAACTTTCTGACCAAATTCTTTCATCACAGTAAAAGGATAAATACGAGAAACATCCCCGTGATGTCCACGTCTGATAACATAGTCCTCTTGTTTACGATAGAGTAATGTTCCGCCATCATTTACCATTGGCGCAGCTTGACCTGGGTTAGCATATTTTTCATCGGCTTGAATGGATTCAAATTCATCGCCTTCTTTCCATACCATTTGACACGCTGGCAAATGAGAGGCTCTCTCAGGAAAATCGAATGTGATATGTGACGCTTTGGGAAAAGAAAGCTCATTATGCTCGATCAGTTTTACGGGATTGATTTTGGTTGGTAGTCCCAACTCCAAATAATGATGAGCAAAATCTATAATATGAGCACCCCAATCACCAAACATACCGTTTCCATAATCAAACCAGCCACGCCAAGAGGCGGGGTGAAGCATTTCCCGGTAATCGATCTTTTTTCGGGGCCCACACCATAAGTCCCAGTTCTTTAAACTTTTAGGAGGAGCTGATGGGGCTGGATACTTTGATAATCGACCTTTATCCTTCATATACCACAATCCACTCTTCATAAAGGCTTCAATTTTCACAATATCGTTAGCGATACCATGTTTCATAAAGTTTTCGAATTGCGCCGTTCCACCGCCAGTATGACCTTGGTTTCCCATTTGCGTTATCACCTTAAACTTCTTTTCAGCCCGCATGAGAATCTCGGATTCTTCAAAGGTATAAGTCAATGGTTTTTGAGTGTAAACGTGCTTACCCATGGACATCGCCGTGATGGTTGCTGTAAAGTGAGTGTGATCAGGAGTACACACGGACACCGCATCAATATCCTTGCCCATTTTATCTAGCATGACCCGAAAATCATTAAAATGCACAGCCTTGGGGAAGTTTTTGGGGTTGCTACTGCCATTTCGCTCACTCTTCTTGTGATTGTAATCCACATCGGCAAAGGCGACAGGAACAGCCTGACCATTGCCTGCGATATTTTTTACAGTTCCAATGGCAATTCCGCCAACCCCAATACAACCCAGATTCACCCTTTCGCTAGGTGGAAGCAAAGGGTTATCTTTTGATTTTGCAGCTGTTAGGTAAGCTGGCAAAAAGGTAAAGCCAAATGTGGCCAGTGAAGACTTTTTGAGCACATCACGTCTTGATAATTCTTTTTTCTGTTTATTGGCTTTCATAGTATTTGCACTCCCTGAGAAAACTGCTAGTATTACTTTTTCCTTCTAGGCTGTTCAGTCGAACCTAGTCCTGCATTTTTTAATGACTCATTTTCAAATTAAGCAATTTACAGCTTGAATTCATGATGAGTTAATTCTTTTCACTAAGCCAAAAAGTGATTTTGGACTCTAAGAATCACTTTTCTTGAGACTTTATTTTTACCCGAAGACTCAAACTCTCAAATCCATAAGGCATTGAAAAACAAGAACAACAAAGTCCCCTAGCAATCGGCATCTAAAATAGGACAATATTTTCATATGTGACTAGCTATTAACAACTCAATTGAGAGCTTTCTATACACTATAGATGTAAGTCTACCCACCCCTATCCAAAGATAGGGCATCCAGAGTAAACAGGTCAATTTTTAGACGCCGATTTAGGGAAATTTGTTATTTCAGAGGCCTATACTACACCTTTCTATCATATCCTTGTTGATGATATTTGGTTAAAATGTGAGTCCTAATCTGAGATAAAACTCTCTCCCCATTTGCGGGATACCAGATTGATAACTCAAATAAGCCGGCTTGATAAATTCCTTGGTATTTAAGAGATCAGAGATTCCAATTCCACCTTTGAATTTCTTATGGGTATACTGCCAGTATATATTGAGTATAGTTTCTCCATCAAAATCCACCAATGTCGAGTCCCCTTTGCCTCCATAGGATTTACTTTTAGTCGTAATAAACCCATTGAGGTTAAGAGATGAACGTGAGGATGTGTTGTATGTCACATCGAGAGCGATTTGGTGGTGTGGCAAACCGACATTTTGGTCATCATCATCACCTGGTCTCCACGTAGGAACACCCTGTTTGTCTGCAATATAGGTACCGTATCTCAATTTCAGGTCACCCCAAGATGGCACAACCCTCAATTCCGTTTCCAGGCCGAAACTTGAGACGGCTTCCCCATTGTCATAACCGCCATTTCCATCGCCATCATAGGTGTAGTAAATAGGATCATCTATGGTTACATGAAAAAAGTTGGAGGTCCACATGATTTTCTCAGAGAAGAGATACCCCCCTTCAATCTCAAAAGTCGTAGTTTTTTCGGACACGAGGGTATCAGCCGAACCAGCTTTAACCAAGTCCTCATTATACATAATATTATCGATATTAGGTGTTCTAAAAGCTTGGGCGGCAAGCAACTTGAGATGAAAGGAGTCCCACAACCTCGTAAGGGCAAAACGTGGGACAAAATCTTCACCGGCAAAGCTATGATCCTCATAGCGAGCACCCAGAGCTAAATCACCGTACTTAGTTTCAGTTTCATACTGGACAAATAATGATTGATTTCGGTGCGATACTTTATTGCTATTATCAAAATAGTACTTTCCTTCAGGCTGGCTATTGGTAGCCTGATCAAGAGCTTCTCCCTTATCATCGTACATTTCATACCCAAAGACTAGAAGAGAGTCATTCTTCAACTTCACTTTATTGGTCAGATTATAGGTAAACCTGGTTCCCACAGTGTTATAGCGGACGACATCTCCCCAGTTCTGCCACGTTGGGTGTTTTTTCATGGTGAACTTAGGAACTAAAGTCCAGATATCCTTAATCTTGAAGTCATAATCAACGAGTAGCAACTCTGAATTGAATCTCTCCTCACGAAGGTCAGATTTAATGGAATAATAATTTCGCATTTTGTATTCATAGCGATCATAGATATAGCGCACATTTAAATCCTTGTAGTTACAGCCTATATTTACTAGTTCAGGAGATATTTCCGAATCTGAACTCATATCATAACTAGCTCCATAGATTCCTTCTTGCATCTCATTCGAACGGTTACCTCTAAAACCGGATGTGAAGAGAGAGACATTCCAGTCATCACTTTTATGATAGAGCCCGCCAGTCCGGCGATAAGATAGCTCACCATCATTGGTACTTAATGTGCCATGCACAAAAACTTCCGTACCTTTCTTATCAATATTTCGAGATGTGATTTTAATAACGGCCATTTCCGAATTTCCGCCATACATGGCAGAACCAGGGCCACGAATAATTTCAATTTGCTCAATCATTTCCGCAGGAATATGATTCCCGTAAGGCACATACCCATACAGAGTTTCATTCATCTCCACCCCGTCAAGCAGAACCAAGATTTTCCCTTCCGCTGCCCAAATTCCTCTGGAACTAAGGCCAACAAATTCCACAACCTCTCCTGCAAACCGAAACCCAGGAATGAGATTAATAATATCCATCAAGTCCCGAGCACCCGGTTTTTCTATCTCACTTC
>JADGBV010000159.1 GCA_015231345.1 Planctomycetota bacterium | reverse complement strand
ATGAGCCCCATTTCCGCCCATTGGGTTAAGTGGGCGTGAGACATAATATCTGAAAGCTTCATCTTATTCCCCTCCCTTATTTTGAGTGGCACTCACACTACCTTCTTCAGCTAGAGGCTCAGGTGGAGGAGGCAAGAACAAATCAGTACCAAGTCTTTGTAGGTAAGCAATCAAAGCAATCACTTCTTTGCTCTCCATACCTTTCTTACCACCTTGGGCCACAATTTTCTTAGCTTCAACTTCAGCTTGCGCCTTTGCTATTTCTATGCCATTCTTTAAAGTCTCTTCGTCATAAGGGACCCCTAAAATAATCATGGCATTCAGTCGAGAAGGAAGCACAGAGAGGTCTAAGTCATCTTCAAGCAACCATGGGTAAGGTGGCATAATAGAGCCATCATTAAACTCTGTTGGATTCTCAAAGTGAGCTAAATGCCAAGAGTTGGATTGTTTCCCTCCTTCACGAGCTAGGTCTGGGCCAATACGCCTAGAACCCCACTGAAAAGGGTGATTATACACGGACTCACCAGGTTTACTGTACTCTCCAAAACGCTTCGTTTCAGACAACATGGGCCTTATCATTTGTGAGTGACAATTATAACAACCTTCTCGAATATAAATATCACGGCCTAATAGTTCTAAAGGTGTATAAGGTTGAACTGACTTGATCGTCGGCACATTAGATTCAATCAGGAAGGTCGGTATAATTTCAAAGAGCGAGGCTACAATCACAGACAACACCGTAAAAAAGGTAAATTTCGCAGGCAAACCTTCCCAGCGTCTATGCCAGGCGACCTGAAGCCAAATATCAATTTTATGGGCTATTCCCAATACAGCAGCACCTTTTAAGCGTGAAGCAGGGTCTGGTTCTTGTTCAAATTCCTTACTCAGAGGAGCTGCCTCGTGCACAGGCTCTTCATATTGGCTAGGACGATTGAGCCAGGTTTTGTAAAAGTTATAAGCAGCAATGAATGCACCAGCCATATAGAGCAGTCCACCCAAAACACGAATCCAGTACATGGGAATAAGTGTTGTAACTGTTTCCACAAAATCAGGATAAGCCAAATTGCCATCTTCAGTAAGGGCACGCCACATCAAACCTTGAGTCAAACCAGCAGCATAAATAGGAATAATGTATAGTAAAATTCCAATGGTCGCCACCCAAAAGTGAGTCGTCGCTAATTTCACACTATAAAGCTGTGTTTGAAATAACCTAGGTGCTAGCCAATAAGCCATACCGTAAACCATAAATCCTACCCAGCCCAAAGCTCCCGCATGCACATGGGCAATGGTCCAGTCAGTATAGTGAGAAAGAGCGTTGACAGCCTTAACTGAAAGAAGAGGGCCTTCGAAAGTGGACATGCCATAAAAAGTTATAGCCACAACAAAAAACTTAAGGACGGGGTCAGCTGAGACTCGGTCCCAAGCTCCACGCAAGGTTAACAAGCCGTTGAGCATACCCCCCCAAGAAGGCATCCAGAGCATGATTGAAAAGAGCATACCCAAAGTGGAAGCCCACTCAGGCAAAGCGGTATAATGCAAGTGGTGAGGACCCGCCCATATATAAATAAAGACTAAAGACCAACAGTGCACAATACTCAAGCGATAAGAGAAAACTGGACGATTCGCCGCTTTTGGCAAAAAGTAGTACATCATGCCCAGAAAAGGTGTGGTTAAGAAGAAACCAACAGCGTTATGCCCATACCACCACTGCATAAAGGCATCCTGAACCCCAGCATAAACAGAGTAGCTTTTAAATAAGCCAGCTGGAACAACAAGGTTATTAAAAACATGCAGAATGGTAATGGTCACAACAGTTGCTATATAAAACCATAAGGCTACATACATGTGCCTTTCACGTCTTTTATAGAGAGTTCCAAAAAAGTTTAGAGCAAAAATAATCCAAACAACAGCAATAAGCAGGTCCACAGGCCACTCGAGCTCAGCGTATTCTTTTCCTTGAGTGAAACCTAAAGGAAGAGTCACAGCAGCCAGAACAATAATAAGTTGCCAGCCCCAAAAGTGTAGTTTACTTAAAAGGTCAGAAAACATCCTCGCCTTACAGAGGCGCTGAGTTGAATAATAGATGGCAGCAAAGACCGCATTTCCAGCAAAAGCAAAAATAACAGCATTTGTATGGAGTGGTCGCAAACGGCCAAAACTCGTATAAGGCAACCCTAAATTCATCGCAGGCCAAGCCATTTGTATAGCAATAATGACACCAACCAACATACCAACAATCCCCCATACCATGGTGATTGTCATGAACATGCGCGGAGTGGCGTCATCGTATGAAAACTTTTCCATGACACCAGTGGATGAGTCTGTGGACTGAATATCCCTATTATCAGAAGACATATGAATTCCTGTTGCGGAGGGTTAGAGCAAGAATTAACTTAGATACAAGCATTGGCAAGACCGGCCAAAATCACACATAAATTAAACATATTGAAACGGGCAAAAGCTGGCCGAAAAGCATTTTGGCTAACAGCTTCACGCATCAAGAAAATCGATGCCCTTACAATCCAAAGTGATGCAAGCATCACGACTGTTTTAATATATAAGTGATAATCCAAAGCAAGAGCCATATAAAGACTGAATAGAGCAGCTGCTGCTATCCATGTAAAAGTCAAACGACGAACAATTAAAGAAGGCATGTCATCCGTAATAGTCACAAAACCTGCTTCTTTATATTCTGCATTTCGACAAAACATGATCAGCCAAAAATGAGGCACTTGCCAGAGGATAAAATACAGGCCAATGGCCCATATCGTTTGGTCCCACCATAATCCACCGGCCATACACCACCCTAAAGCGGGAGGAACCCCGCCGACAATAGAGCCAGGCAGTATAGCAAAGTTTGTATGAGGTTTTAAATAGGTATAAATGATATTATAACAGACTAATGCTATAATAACTAAACTTAATATGGGTAGAAAATTGCGATTCGTTGCCGTTAAGCAGTATAATCCGGCAATACCGAAAAGCATCGTTACAAAAATCACACTGAGCAAGTCCATTTCTCCTGTTGGTAAAGGCCGGTTCTTGGTCCTCTCCATACGAGCATCATGGTCTTTTTCTTGAATTTGGTTAAGAGCCGAAAGAGATGAACCAAGGAAAGTGATGCCAGCAAATACCCACAGGACTTCCCAGTCAAAACCGCCTCGAAATATCACAAAGCCCATGACTCCCGTTAAAGCAACGACAGCCATTAGGTAAATGCGCGTTAAGCGCATGAGGTTGATTAGTATTCTAGGCATCTTAAATCACTTAATGACTATTTTTTCTCCTTCAAGAGAAGATCCATAGCCTGATCAATAGCTAAAGTCTTCTTTGGCTCATAAGGAGCACTTAATTTATATTTCTCTTCTAGAGCTTTGGCTTCAGCCTCACTCACTTTTTGCCGACCTGAACCTTTATAAAAGCTAGCCACTTTATGAGCCACAGCAAAGCGGTCCCATGGAGATAAACTTGTAAAGCCACGCATTTCAGTGCCAGGAACACCTGTAATCAAAGTCTCGTAAATATTATTGATTTTATTCCCCTGCTTCCAACCGACTAAATTTGTAAAGTCACGAGCGTTGGGCACCATTGTTTCTGCTTGGCCCATTCCCGTTGAACCATGACAAGACACGCAATATGTTTTATATAGAGTCTCGCCATCGCGTCCTTGTACTTCTGGGGAAGTTGCATCTAGGGCCAGTTTCATATCCACAGGCTTATTAGCCTCAGCTTTAACGCTTTGCACCCACTTTTCATAAGCAGCTGGGCTATCAACTGTCACGGTACCGATCATTTGCGCATGATCTTTGCCGCAAAATTCAGCACAAAACATATTATAAGTTTCACTTTCACCATTTTTGGGCATATCGGCATTGACCCAGATATAGGTATTCATTCCCGGGACACAATCCTCTTTTACCCTGAACGCTGGAATATAAAAACTATGTAATACGTCATCCAGCAAAGATGTCAATTTGAATTTCACCGGAACCCCTGCTGGTATATGAAAGTTGTTCACAACTTGAATATCTTCTTCGGGGTACTTTAAATTCCAAAGCCACTGCTGCGCAACGACTTCGATCACCATATGATCATCTGGAACAGTTCTGATTTTATTAAAACCTTGCCATCCCACCCAAAACATATAAAAAACCAAGATCGTTGGGATCACAGTCCACGTTATCTCTAAAAACAAATTCCCATGGATCTGCTTCGTCTTTGTTGTCTTAGTGTGGTGAAATTTAAATATGCATAAAAGCATGAAAGCAACTATGCCTAAAAAGAAAACCGCACATATACCGCCAACTACAATAATGGCATAATCGACTTCACGTGCAATATCTGATGCTGCTTCTATCATTGCCTTACCTATATAAATAATCCGAGTATGTTAAAATCACGAAAACGGCATAAGACCCCAGACAAGCCAGAATCATATAAAATATAATGGGTTGATCGTGACGAAGGTGCATAAAGTATAGCAGCACAAGAGTGGACTTGATGGTGGCCACAAATAAAGCGGTAAAGAGAGTTAAGTTTTGCATATCAACAAAACTCACGGCTACCGTTACACCGGTTAAGAAAATGAGGCAAAGCCAAATTCCTACATAGCCAATGACTGGCATAATGTGTTCTGATTTATCTTCTGACATTGGGCCCTCCTATCGAATCAGGTAAAAAAGAGGAAATAGAAAGATCCAGACTAAATCGACCAAGTGCCAAAAAAGGCCGACATTATCGATAAAGGAAAGCCTTTTGGCATGAACCTTACCTTTGGCTACAGCAACCATAACCCAAATAATAAGCAGGGCGCCGACGAGCACATGGAAGGCATGAAAGCCAGTCATGGTAAAGTAAAGGCCATAATAAACCTGTTCGCCTTTAGGCAGGGTATCCATATTTTCGTTAAGAAGAAAAATGCCTTTATGATACTTAGCACTCCACTCAATGAATTTAATCACACAGAAACCTGCTGAACAGACAATCGTAAAAGCCATATAAGCTATGGACAGTGTCTTGAGCCCTCTTCGCAAAGCTTGTATGGCCAATGCCATAGTCAGACTAGAGGTGAGCAGAACAATCGTATTCACCGTACCCAAAATGATATTCTGATGGTGAGTCCCTTCAATAAATTCGATCTTATACATATCTTGGTACATAGCAAAAGCAATGAACATTGTACCAAAAAGAAGCAACTCAGTAAAGAGAAAGAGCCAGAAGCCCAACTTATTTGCCTCAGGATCATAATGATCGTGACCGTGTTCAGCTGCAGCTAGCTCACTCATGACTTAACCTCTTCGGGATAATCATAGGGTTTTTCAGGAATTTGTGGAGGCTCATTGAAGTTGACTAAAGGCGGCGGGCTCGTCGTCTGCCATTCTAAAGTTGTACCTTCCCAAGGATTATCTTCTGCTTTGCTACCTTTAAAAACACTATAAAGCAGGTGAAAAATCATCAAAAATAAGCCGCCAACCATAACCCAAGAGCCGACAGTCGCCACTCGGTTCCAAAATTCATATTCAGGAACATAGTCCGCATAGCGTCTAGGCATACCTTGAATGCCTAACCATTTCATGGTGCCGTAGAGCATATTAAAACCAACAAAGAATAAGAATCCGCAGAGGTAAATAATTTTCTTATTATAATTTCGGCCAAACATTTTAGGGAACCAGTATAGCAATGCTCCAAAAAACATCACACCAACACCGCCAAACATTGTATAATGGAAATGCCCCACAACGAAAGCTGTATCATGAATATGAATATCGATAGATAAGGTACCATTCATCAAGCCAGTGAATCCACCGATACTGAATAGCAAGACGAAAATCAAACCAAAAATCATAGGAGGCTCTAAGTGAATGCTTCCTTTATACATGGTTGCAAGCCAGTTAAAAATTTTCACCGCACTAGGCACAGCAACAAAGAAAGTAAGGAAAGAAAAGAGAATACGAGATTCATCGGCCATACCAGAAGTGAACATATGGTGAGCCCAGACTAAAGAACCAATTGCCGCAATGGCCATGGTGGACCAAGCTATAAAAGAGTAGCCAAAAATAGTTTTACGAGAAAAGGTCGGAATAATTTCAGACACCACACCCATGGCAGGCAAGACCATCACATAGACCGCAGGGTGAGAGTAGATCCAGAACATATGTTGGTATAAAATAGGGTCCCCGCCTTTGGTGGGGTCGAAAATACCAATACCCAAAAATCTTTCCAGAAGAAGCAAGATAAGAGTGATACCCACAACTGGAGTTGCAATCACTTGAATCCACCCTGTGGCATAACTAGCCCATACGAACAAAGGCATTCTGAACATTTTCATTTCTTTTGCGCGTAGACGGTGCACAGTTACGATAAAGTTGATCCCTGTTAATATTGAGGACCAGCCTAACATATAAGCTGCTGACAAAGGAAGAATTAGATTCGCGCCTGTCTTAGCAGAATAAGGGACATAAAAAGTCCAACCTGTATCAATGGCACCTGAAAGAATGGCAAAAAGAGCTAATGCAGCACCTATAATATAACAGTACCAACTCAGCAGGTTAATTCGCGGAAAGGAGACATCTTCTGCCCCGATCATAATGGGTAAGAAGAAATTCCCAAAAACCCCAGGAATAGCTGGGATAATAAAGAGGAAGATCATAATCACACCATGGAGTGTTAGAATACGATTATAAATCTCTCCTCCTCCCAATAAAGAGCCACCAGCTTCTGAATTAGAACTGAATAACTCTAGGCGTATGGTTATACCTAAGAGAGCAGCTATCACAAAGAAGGTCATAACGCATATGAGGTATAAGATACCAATCCTTTTGTGATCGGTTGTAAATAACCATGAGGTTAATCCCCTGGCCACCTCATAGAAATTTTTTGAATCAGGATTCATTCCTTCTCCCACTTAAGGCTTTTGCTATCTTCACGAAACATCCTTGACTTTCTCTTGAGGTTTCTTTTTCTTCCTCAGAAAAAGGAACAAGGCAAATAAACTAACTGGCACTATTGATACCAATAAAATAATTCTGTTAATTTGCAAAACATGCTTTCTCCCCTGAGGGTCATATGCAAAGCACAATCGCTCCAACTTATGCATTATACTTGCTGTTGTGCCTGTCTCGGCATCGTATATGGCAAGTTTGAGTTCCATGGCTAAGATTTTTAAGCCATCGAGATACCTGACAATTTTCCCTTCTGGGCTTAGAGTGATCACCGAGCCCGAGTGAATAAAGTCCTCTTGATCTCTCAGAAAATGAAAGCCCAAAGAATCGGTCAATTTCTTGATATTCTCTTCTTTACCCGTCAAAAAGACCCAGTCTTTTGGTTCTAAGTTTAGGACACGAGTCTTTTTCAACTCCTTGCCACTCGATATGACTTCTTTATAAACAGCCGCTTTCTTATTTTTGGCTAAATCGGGCACTTCACGCTCGCGAGCATCAAAGCTTATGGATATAATCCGGTAATCTTTCCCTGGAGTTAAAGCACAACGGTTAATAGCCGATGCCACTTCATAAAGAACCGGGGTACAAATTCCCGGGCAACGAAAATAAACGGGCATCAAAATGACCGGTTTATCAAAATACTCCCCAAGTTTAACTTCCTTCCCATATTCATCGGTAAATGTATTTTCGAGGTCTATGACGGCGCCTAGTTTCTCAACAACACCGGGCTGAACCTCCTCAGGCTTAGTCAAACTTGTGTTAGCAAACAAATCTAAACCCATACATAGGAAGCTTAGTGCTAGTATTAGACATAAGCCCTTCATAGGTGAAGTCAGATTTCTTTGCAGCATAATATTGAATTTATAAATGAAAATCAGTTGAGGCTTTAAAGTTTGGGTCACCAGTAGGAATCATTTTGAATTTCTTCATAAAATTACTTATGAAGAGAAAAAACATTCCAAGGGCTAAAAATAAGACAGCATAAACATCAATGGAACAAGGCGGCTGTTGAGGGTAAAGGTGTGGGTAAATAAGTTGATATAAATCCATCAATTGCCCAACCATGATAATAACAGCTGCTGCGCCTAAAGTTTTTGTATTCATTTTTGCATGACGACTAAGAAGCAAGAAAAAAGGAATCACAAACCTGACAATGACTAAAAAACCAGAAATGGGAAACCATGCAGCAACTCCATCAGCGCCCCAACCTCGTGCTATAAACCAAGCTGTTTCTTCAGGTATATTTGCATACCAGATAAGCATGAACTGGCTAAACCACATATA
>JADGBV010000158.1 GCA_015231345.1 Planctomycetota bacterium | reverse complement strand
GACTCTTGTTTCCCTGAATGCCTTGGAGAATTCTCTCGCCCAGGAAATAATTCAGCAAAACCGAACCAACAATTAAAGGAACATAGCGATAATCCCAGTAAGCATAAAATGCAAGCGAAGCAATAATAAGACAAGCGAGAGAAGGGGCGACCTTTCCACTTCGCCCAACCCAGAAAAAGACTAGCAGGACAATGGGTAAAAAGGCAAAAAGAAAAAGATAAGAGTTAAAAAGCAAAGAATGAATTAACTAAAATCGACGCCTTTTTCTTCCAAACTCGCCTTAATAATACCGATGGTTTTAAGGTCCTCAACTTCAAGCAAATTGAAACTGACGGAGAACTCTTTTTCTAATTGGGCAATTAAATCGATGGTGCCCATTGAATCCCATTTTTCTATATCGTCTTGCGAACTGCTTTCACTAAGACTCGCAGGGTCTTCGCTAAAAAGGTCGCCCATGATTTCTGTTAATTTTTGCCAATGACTCATATTATTTCTTTATGACTTTTATGTACTCTGGACAGTGTAATTGACTGGATGAACATTGAAGTGCGTATTTTTTAGTTTGTGCGTTTTCAGAGGCTTTTTGGTCAGGGTTGCCAGTTACGCATGGCGAAGAGGCTTTTTTGGTTGAATTCCCCTTAGCTTCTGAATTCGGCATTTCCTCCATCCCCAGCTCATCATATAAATTCGCAACCAAAGGGTTTTTCTCTGTAGGTAAATATTCAGCTCTTATCTCCTGAACCCCCTCTTGCTGGGCATAGCTTACAACACTATCCCACAAAACGCATTCAATTTTTCGGCCAATCACCCTACAACTCAGCAGAAGAGTATCAATCGTGAGCAATGGCAAATCAGCGTTCTCCTCCATAAGCCCAATAACTAAGCCCACCAAGCCCTGATCGCCAAAGCGGTCGCTGACCTTGATAGCTTTGATTAGGTTACGCGACTCTGCCAGAAAAGACCTAAGTTGAGTTTCATCGTGACGCCGAGTTGTTAAGTTAAATTGGTTCGTTTTTGTCAGAAGCTGCAATACACGTGGGAGTTCCTTCTCACTGACATCCATAAGTTCAACCTGGATAGCCAAAGAGACCAAAAAATCCTCAGCATCACCCGATTCGCCTGCTAGCTTTTGCCTTTCTTTTTCCTGCACGTACATTTCGTGCTTTTGGCCATCTTCTGACTCTAGCTTCAAGGCATCAAGGCGAGGGTGGTAAAGGGATTCTAAAATCTCTATGGGTTCTGCTGAGACGTTGAGCGTGGTCACTTCAGGTAAATGGTAATTCATCTGCTCGCGCTCAAAATCACTATCATCTAAAAAAGCAAAGCTACTAAGCCCTAAGTTCAATTCTTTTGCGACGGCTTCCAGGTTTTGACATTTTGGTAGAAAATCAGCTTTGATCGCAATGAAGTCATCCAGCCTCAAGGGCATGGAGTCGTGAAAGTCAAAAGCCTTACGCACATCGCTTAGATTATTTTTACTCAGAAGCACCAAAAGCAAACCGCTGGCTTTTAAATCGAGAAGTTTTTGCTGAATTTTAAAGTAAATATTACCAGGATAGTCCAGGCCTATTTTCAGTTTTTCCGTGCCATCTTCGCCGACAATCCCTCCCCATAAGGTGTTATCTAGGTCCACAGCAACGACCTTCAGCCTCGGCTGCACCAAAGGCATGAGGCTTTGAGCGATGTGATGAGCAAAGGGAATAAAAGAGTCACGGGCAATAGGTATGCGAGCATATAGGTCCATGCGTGCATCAAAACACTGTACTCCTTGCTGACAGACAAAAGCATGGTAATCAAAAATATAGAGGCCGGGTACAGTTGAGCTTAACTCAAAAAGGACGCGATTCAAGTAAGAGAGCGCATAAGAAATCCCCCATGGCCTATGACTATCAAGCCTTTGCGGAGGTATAAGTGCAGGCTGAGTGAAGGTGCTTAAAAACACAGGGCTTTTTATTGATGCGGAGGAAGCAATCAATTGTTTGATCTGTAAAATCCTCTGCTCTAAACTCTCCACCATTTGGCGACGTTCGCCAAGTCTTAAGCTTTGTGTTTTTTGCACGAAAGCCGGCAGAAGTTCTTCGAGGCGCCAGAAAATGAGCGTTAAATTAACTTGCTCAGAGGCATTTAGAAGATCCTGCTCGATCACTTCCAGATCTCCTAAGCTCACACTCAAGCGACAAGGTAAGGCTGCAGCTGCAACCTCCATACTTGGAATAATATTTTCCACGGTACACGTACGCAGAATGCGTAATTTAAACTCTGGCCCTCTAAGTGCTCCATCTAGTTGACCCAGCTCAGCCTGAATTTTCTTCAGCGCAAACGCATCGCCTTCATGCATTGCCTTTTGAAAAAGCACCTGAAGACTTTCTGGCCAATGCGTTGGAGCCTGCAGAGTAAAAGGCTTCATAGCATGCTCATTCCACCTGTAAGGGGAATGGTAGTGCCATTAACAAAAGAGGACTGTTCTGAAACCAAATACAATATAGCTGCAGCCACATCATCCACTTCGCAAAGACGACGCATGGGATTTTTGGCTGCCTCAACCATTTTGAGTCTGGGTGAAAGATCTTGCACATAAGGTGTATTCAACATACTCGGCGCAACCAAATTCGCTCGGATGCCCGTGGGACCCCAGTCCAGAGCAATGGATTTAATATAACCTTCGAGAGCCATCTTGGCGCTCACATAAGCAGAATATTGAGAAGGCGGCGCACCCATTACAGCCTGAGTGGAAAGGGCAATTAAGGAAGTTCCTGCCATCATATTACCGTGTAGTGAAGAGCATAGTTGCGAGAAGAGGCCAACTGATAGCTGCCAATGTCGTTTCAGTTCGGCAGCATTACTTATACTCTCTGCTTGAATGGGCCTAAGTGGAGCTGCAGCGCAGTGAATAATACTCTTGATGGTATAGCGACGAGCAAGTTCACCGATATGGAATTCTAAGTCTTTGTCATTTTCGAGATCAAAAGCCGCCGTTCTCAAACAGGCAGAAGGGATCTCTGAGGCAAGCTTTTGCAAGCGTTCTTCGTTTCTGCCCCAAAGGCAGACATTATAGTCTGCATGAGCTAGGGTTGTTGCGATAGAAGAGCCTATGGCACCGCTGGCTCCAGTAATCAGGCATATTTCTTCTTTGTTGGAGGCTGTCGCTGAAACGGTATCACTAGAGGTAGTCGCTGTGACGGCTTCGCCGGAAGATGTCGCTGAGACGGCTTCACCGGAGGTAGTCGCTGTGACGGCTTCACCGGAGGTAGTCGCTGTGACGGCTTCACCGGAGGTAGTCGCTGTGACGGCTTCACCGGAGGCAGTCGCTGTGGTTCCTCCGGCGATCAAAGGCTCCCCCCCTGGCAATCCTTCACTCGTCATCAACATAACTTGCGCTGTGCCCGCAAATATATCATCACCCTCCCTGCTGGCCTTAACATCAAGCAGCAGCGAATCTGAAGAAGGGAGGACCTCCCGAACTGTCGCGCGAATGCTAAGTTTATCGCCAATGCGAATCATCTTATTCCACTGCACAGAAAAACGATTCCACAAGGCTCCAGGCCCTGGAATATGCATGCCAATAAGGGTAGACACAAAAGTGGCGCCCAGCATACCATGCACCACTCTCCCCCCAGCCAATGATTTTCGGGCAAACTCATCGTCCATGTGGAGAGGGTTAATATCACCACTCAAACGGGCAAAATCATCCACATCCTCAGCCGTGAAAGAATGAGTTATTTCACGGTAATCACCAACTTGCCATTTCGAAATTTCAGCCATTAAGGTATTTTTCAGCTCATACGCTTAATGCAACTGGTTTTCTAGCTGAAAAAATTATTGACCGGATAAAAACAGCGATTTCACACAGGGCGGTGAACCATTAAAATAAGGCTCGGCATAAGGAACTCCCGCCACCTCTCCCCATTGTAATAATCTGCGTTCGAGTTGATCAAGAAAACCCGTATTTATAAAAGTGGCCACTCTCTGCTCTTTCAATTCAAATTGCGATTCATAAGCGGCAATAGCCGCGCGGCGTATTTCCATGCATTCAGTAATATCCACCAAAAGGTCGGGTGTGCCAGAACCCACTTCAAAGTATTTAATGAGTTTAGGCCGCTGCACCGAAGGAATATTGGGGAGATAATTTTTAAGACCCGAAAAGTAAACGGCATCGCTGAGAGCTCGGTTAAGTGCGCGGTGATCGGGGTGACGACAAATATCAGGTGGCCCAAGCACCAACTTGGGGGCATGAGTTCTTATAAGCTCCACAAGTTTGGTTTTGAGGTCTTTTTCCTCAGTTAAAAAACCATCACCAAACTGCAAATTCACGCGGGCCTTAAGGCCTAATATTTCCGAAGCCTTAGCCGTTTCCTCTTGCCTTTGCTCCACCGTGCCATTGCTGGACATCTCGGATTCTGTTGCATCCACCACCAGAACACTTTTTCCTGCGGCACATTCTTTGGCCACACTGCCCCCAGCTAGGAGCTCAATATCATCGGGGTGAGCCCCAAAAGCAATTATATCGACCTCTGTTGGAGGTTTACGCCACCATCTCATCTATGAATAAAGCCTATGGGAGGAATCAAAAACATCATCAAACTGAGCTTGAATTTGCAAAAAATGCTCTTTGTCACGAAGCATAAATAAACTTCCAAGAGTTCTTTCTTGAGGCAGGCTTCTCGGGGTTAAGAAGCGAGCTATTTGTCCTAATTGCTTAACGGGCAATCCTTGAGCCTGCCATGCTTCCAATTTCACTTTGCGCTCCAAGGCAAAAAATGCCCCGTGCATCTTCCTTTCAAACTCAGCCATGGCACCTTGGTGATGTGGCATGGAATCCCGCATATTCTTCTTTAGGGACATCATTTCACTCTCCAAGCCTTTGAGCAGGTCTGGTTGTTTTATTTTCCATTCTTGAAAGTGATCCACCGGGCTTTTTAAAAACTCTTCGACCTGAATACCGCAATTTTCAATTTCGCTTCTCATTTCTTGAGGCAGAAATGTGCCTTTTAGGCGCGGCCAAAGCACAGGTCTGTGAAGGCCCAGTGTTTCGAAAAGGCGTTCATTCTGAAAATGGTACTCATACTCAGCCGGTCCCAGGACTGAAACCATTATGGGAAGATGGAACTGAGCTAAAGCCGGACGCAGTAAAGCTCCAGGAGAAAAACGCTCACCTCGGCGCAAAAGATCAAATAGACTTTTTGAATATTTCCCTTCTCCCTTTCGACTCCATTGCGAATTTTCGTATATCAGTGGTATTCTAACACCCGTTTTTCCATCTAGAGCAAAAAGAGGAATGGCAGTTCGCCTAGGCGCCTGCAAAGTCTTGCCCTGAGCCAGAATATCTTGTTCATCTGCCTCAAAACCTGCCACAATTTCCGCGGCTTTCTCATCTACTTGTTGCCAAAATTTTTCAGAATCAGGCAAATTACGAGGTTCGAGAATCACCAATTCATCTTTCTCAAAAAGGCGCTTCAACGCCACATTAAAATGATCCCCATATCGGTCCCCATAGCCCCCCTCAAAAAGCGAGCGAGAAAAATCCGGCAATTCATTGATCAGCCCACTCAGCTCTGCGGTCCAAGGCAAAGCCTCCACCGCTCCTTCTTGCTGCGAGCTTAGCCTTAATTTCCTTAGATTGCCATCGAAAGACAGCTGATGAGTTCTCAAAATCTCACCCTGATCGTGATCTTCCGACGCATTCCAAAAAACAGGCACCGCATTAATGCCATTATTTTTAAGCCAGCGACTTAATGATACTGCCGTGAATATTTTATGCAAAATCAACGTCGGCCCCAGCAGCAAATTAGGCTGCTGCCCTGTTATGACAGCGAGACAATTCTCCGAACCTAAGATTTCTTTAGCATCCGTAACTTTCCCCTGCTTCCCCATTTGCGCAAGCAGCTGGTGCAATTGAATTGTATTGGCGGGGTCACTATGCATAAATCAATAGTATGAAACTATCAAGGCATCCACTATTTTTTTTCTGACTCAACAAGTTTTTCAAGTTGACTCAAGCTTTCTAAGTCAATCAGGTCATCCATATCCAATTCGATATCATATTCCTTCTCAAGCACAGCTATGAAATCCCAAAAAGTTAATGACGTAATACCCAAAGCCTTAATGCCTTGATCTTTTTCTTCAGCAGAAAAAGAGCGCCTAAACGTTTTTTCAGCAAATAACATAAACTCGTTCATTTCAGGCATCCTTCAATAAATTCCTCTTTATTTTCCCACTCTCAGTTCGTGGTATATTATCGACAAATATAACTTGAGAAGGGGTCATCGCCGACATAAGTTTATCTGCAATAGCATTTTGTATCTCGCGCTCATCACCTTCACCCACACAGTAGAGTACTAATTTCCCCGAGTTGTTTTTCACAAGTACAGAGCTGCTAATTTCAAGAAAAGTGTCTATCACAAAAGACTCTACTTCATCAGGCGAAATGAGTTCACCTGCAATAACCAATACATCGTCGGCCCTAGACAAATACTCAACTTCGCCAGAGAGGTGCAGTCTCGCCAAGTCGCCAGTTAGGTAAAATCCATCTCTAAATTTAGAACTATTGGCTTTAGGATTATTGAAATACCCTTCCATAATTGATGGATGCGTCGTCCGTATGAGTAGCTCTCCAGATATCGAATCTTCACCTTGACATGCAGTCAATATGTCACCGTTATCCTGCAAAAAACCAAGTTCAGCAAAAGGCAGAGGGACGCCCATATGAGCAGAGCTATTCGTTGAAGCAATTGTCACACAACCTAACTCCGTTTGCCACCATGTATCGATAATATCATAACCAATCTCTTTGTAGTCACTCTTCAACGCTGTAGGTAATTTTTCACCCACTGACAAAATTGTCCTGAGTTTAGGTTGATGCTTTTTAAAATAACGTAAAGACATATTAAGGAAAGTAGGTGAGGTATATAGGACATCAATTTTCCATTCTTTTAATTGCCTTAAGGCTTTCAGTAAACTATGTCCATCCATATTTTTAACGACATGAGATTTAACCCCTGTAAGCAAGGGCAAAAACATACCATAATAAACTCCCGTAACCCAACCAATATCTGCTGTACACAAATAATTCAATGAATCATCTACTTGAAATACAAGTTTGTTCGTTTCGATTACACCCTGCAAGTCTTTTCTTGTATGAGGCACGAGTTTGGGAAAACCAGTTGTTCCTGAAGTGAAGTGAAGGAACATTAATTGATTGTCGTACGGTAACGAAAATGGAATAACTTCCGCATCAGAAGATTTTTTGATAAGAGAATTCGATGAAAAAACCTGACCTGCTGGCCATAATGACTTGACTCGTTTATGATGATTATCATTAGTGATTAAGCATTTAGGTTGAGAAATGGCCAATCGATTCAACAGGGCATCATCCCCATAAGATTGAAAAAGATTATTCACCACACCACCTGCATTTATAATTGCAAAAGCAATCATATATGTTTCTACAGATGTAGGTAGAAAGATGGATACAATATCACCCTTCTCTAATTCCAACTCAGTCAGTATTACTGAAGAAATTTTTTCTACTTCTCTTATAAATTCATTCTTAGTATACTCAATCGACGTATCAGATTCAAAGCAGTGCTCTATATAGACAACGCTCATATTAAGTACCTATTTTAATGCGAGATAAGTGATATAGTTTCTGGTCCGTTAGAGATGTCGCCTGAAAGTCAGGCACAGCGTTCGAATAATCTATATGATAGTCATATAATTTTGTTTGATGTTTGAATGGCCGAAGCTCACCTTGATGTCCATCAAAGCTTAAACTAAAATCTTCAAGAGCATGAGTAAAAAGCCTTGTATAGTGAGCTGCGCCATGCTCAGTGGATTTAAAAATTTTACCATCCACTTTATCCTCTGTGATTTCATTGAATATACAATGAGGCACTGATCCGCAAAATTGTTTCTTGTGACTCGATGGTAAAAATTTATCATCAACACCATGAAAGGCGACAATATGAGCGGTATTTGTTATAGAGGAGTAAAAAGACTCTATATTGCATATTTCAGAATCTCGATTAATTTGCGTCAGCAGTTTCGGCCACCCCATGGCAACATCAACCCCATCAATAGAAAAATGAAATGATCGATTCAAAAATTCAGGGTTTAAATAAGCAGAACTATCTATTAATAAAGAAAATAGCCCTGGCGCCAGTCCATTGCATAAATATGATAAATAAGCGCCATGAGAGTTGCCAAAAACAAAAATTTTATTCTTATTAAAGCTCACCTTCTGAGATTCTAACCTATCACTAATTGCCCTCACAGCAGTAATATTATCTAATGCTTGCATAATTCCCATTTCATCAAATGCAAATAAAAAAAAAAAAAATG
>JADGBV010000157.1 GCA_015231345.1 Planctomycetota bacterium | reverse complement strand
TGAAAAATAGAACCTCAGGGGTTCTTCTCGTCCAACTGGGCTCTCCTGGTAGCTTTGAGACTTCAGCTGTACGAAAATATTTATTTCAATTTCTAACCGACGAAAGGGTTATTGATAACCCACCTCCTTTTTGGAAACTCTTACTCCGATTGGTTATTTTGCCTGTCAGGGCAGCTAAAGTTTCTAAATATTATAAAGCCATAGAAAGGGGAGGGACTTTACCTTTACTCCATTTTACGAAATCATTTTCAGATGAACTGAATCGAAACTTAAGTGACTCCAAGCAAGATTATATCGTAAAGCATGCCTATATTATAGGTGAGCCAAGTATAGCCTCTGCCTTGCATGAGTTTCATCAGCAAGGAGTAAGCAATATTCGCGTTATTTATCAGTTCCCGCAGTATTGCGAAGCAACAACTCTATCTGCTCAAGATGCCCTTGAAAAAGGAGTCTTAGAATCTGGCCTCAAAGATGAGTTTGATATTGAAGTCATCGAAACTTTTCATAAAAACCCTGCCTATATTAAAGCGTTTGCTGCTCTTATTGATGATGCTGTGGCAGCCAAACCAGTCGAACGACTTGTGATGTCTTTTCATGGTTACCCTCTAAGGCGAATTTTTGGTGGCGATCCCTATTTTGAGCAATGCCGTGAAACAGCTGAGCTGCTGATGGCAGAAATCAAAAACATCCCCAGTGATCAAGTTGTGGTGAGTTTTCAATCTCGTTTTGGTAGCGAAGAATGGCTATGGCCATCAACAGAAGATACGCTGATTGAATTGGCAGAGCAAGGCATAGAAAAGATTGCTGTTGTCTGCCCAGGTTTTACGGTAGATAACTTAGAGACCTTGCATGAAGTTGGCATAGAGTTAGAAGAAGTTTACCGAGAAAAAGGCGGGAAAGAATTCAATGCTATCCCTTGCCTTAACGAAGGAAATGATTGGGTGCAGAGTTTTAAAGAAGAACTCATTCTCAAAGACAAACAGGAAATAGTCGAGATGCCAATCCCTGAGACGCCTCAGCTAAACATTCAGGAGCCTAAATATAGGAAAGAGCCACTTAGCGATCAGAGTAAAGCGACTATCAAAACCATGTTTATTGTTTTGATGCTCGACCTTATTGGTTTCTCTATTATATTCCCACTGTTGCCTGGTATGATTGACTATTATGCCGTAAATGATAGCTCAGGGTTATTTCCGCAGCTCATGAATGCTATAGCGCAATTTCGCGAATCTTTAGGGGGAGTTCGAGGAGCTTACGACCAAGTTATTTTTGGTGGTGTATTAGGGGCCATTTATTCTCTTTTGCAGTTTGTGTGTTCACCCATTGTGGGAACACTATCTGACCGATTTGGCAGAAAACCTATTTTGCAAGTTTCGCTTATAGGAATCGCATGCTCTTATTTATTATGGATATTTGCCGATTCATTTGTATTACTCTTCCTGGCCAGAGTATTGGGAGGAATCATGAGTGGGAATATCTCTACTGCGACAGCTGTAGTCTCCGACGTGACCAGTTCCGAAAATCGCTCAAAAGGCATGGCTTTTATTGGCATAGCTTTCGGCTTAGGTTTTATATTAGGCCCTGCCATAGGGGCTCTTTCAGCAATGATTAAGCTGAATGAGCTCATCCCTTCTCTGCAAGCGCTGGGCATTAATCCTTTTTCAATGCCAGCGGTAGTAGCCTTTGGTTTAACACTGTTTAACTTTTCTTATTTGAGAAAAAATTTCAAAGAAAGTTTAAGTAATGTTCGTAAAGCGCCTATGAATCGCTTCAGTTTATTAAGCCCTTTTACCTTATTTAATGTGAGTAACTACCCTGGTGTCTTTAGGAATAATATGATTTATTTCCTTTTTCTTTTGGCTTTTTCAGGAATGGAATTTACTTTAACTTTCCTGACTCGAGAACGATTCAATTATACTCATTTAGAGCAAGGGCTTATGTTTTTGTTTATTGGAATCACTTTAGCCATGGTGCAGGGTGGGTATGTTCGCAGAAAAGCGAGTGATATTGGCGAAGTTAAAATGGCCTCTCAAGGTTTTGTTCTTCTTATTCCTGCTTTTGTACTTATAGGTTTTGCCACTTCAGCTTTTCCATTGTATTTAGGTCTTTTTCTGATGGCTATCGGAAGTGCTCAGATTATCCCTTGCCTCACTTCTCTAGTCTCACAATATGCCCCCGAAGAAGAGCAAGGTCGTGTTGTGGGTGTATTTCGCGCATTAGGCGCCTTGGCAAGAATGAAAGGGCCTCTTTTAGCTTGTTTAATCTACTGGACCATAGGTGCTGATCTCTTTTATTATTTGGGTGCCATTTTTGTGATACTTCCTTTGATATTGATGCGCGGTTTGCCGTCTCCTAAAAAATGAGTGAAAAACGAAAACTCATTATCGCATTAACGGGAGCTTCGGGTGCAGCTTTAGGTGTGCGGCTTTTAGAGATATTAAAAACGATGGACGAGGTGGAAGTCCACCTCATTATGAGTTCATCAGCTGAAATCGTCCTCAAGGACGAAATGAATAGAGATAAAAAGGACGTTGAAAAACTGGCTGATGTGGTTTATGCTCATAAAAATATTGGCGCTCCTCCTGCAAGTGGTAGTTTTGACCATGATGGCATGATTATTATGCCTTGTTCCATTAAAACACTAAGTGCCATTGCACATTCGTATTCGTCTGACCTGATTAGCCGCTCTGCCGATGTCTGCTTAAAAGAAGGTCGTTTGTTGCTGTGTGGGCTGCGTGAAACCCCTTTGCACAGTGGCCATTTGGAAAATATGCTAAAGGTCAGTCAGCTAGGAGGGATTATTTATCCGCCAGTCCCCGCGTTTTACGCAGGAGAGCAATCTTTCGATGAGTATTTGACTCAAACTGCAGGTCGAGTCTTAAGCCGTATGGGCTTTAAAAATACTCATTATAGGGTATGGGCTGGTTTGGGTGGCAGGTCAACAGATTAGTCATAGAATAGCTCTTATGCACTATTGAAAACAGAGAGAAATAGAATAGAATGACAGTAAATCACAAAATATAGTCAAGCCTTAAACTGTTTTAATATATGAAATTTGCATTTTCCAAGGAGCAAGCCACAGACGCTTCGTTTTAGCATATGAATATGCAAGCTCTGAAATTCCTTCCCCTAGTAGTATTATGCCTTTTTGCTGCTCTATTAGTTTTTTGGTTTTTAGAGCCAGCACCTGATGTGGGTGGAGTAGGGGTACCTCTACCAAAACCAACCTTATCACTCAAAGATGAAGCAAAGAGCTTAAAGGGTGAGTTATTTAAAGGCAAGGCACAGCCTTCCAGTATAGAAGGGAATTGGGCCCAATTTCGAGGCCCGGACTTAAGTAGTATTAGTCTTGAAAAGCATCAATTAGCGAATTCATGGCCAGGGGAAGGTCCGCCAAGATTATGGGAACGTGACCTTTCTAAGGGGCATGGAGGAGCAGTGATTCATAAAGGTAGAATTTTTATTTTAGATTACGATACGGAAAAACTTGAAGACGTTATTCGATGTTTGAATTTTGAGAATGGCCAAGAGATATGGCGTTATTCCTACCCCGTTAAAACGAAGAATAATCACGGTATTACACGCTCTGTTCCTGCAGTCAATGATAAGTACCTCATTAGTCTTGGTCCCAAAGGTCAACTTTTCTGCCTTGATTCTCAAAGTGGTGAGTACCTTTGGAGTAAGAGTTTGGTGCTGGAATACGAGGCAACAGTTCCAAAGTGGTATAGCGGGCAATGCCCATTATTAATGAAAGATAAAGTTATTGTGGCCCCTTGTGGCAAAAAAGCCTTCGTGATACAAATCGATTGTGCTACGGGTGAGGTGGACTGGCAGAGCGACAATAAAATGCGCTGGGAAATGACCCATACTTCAGTTTCACCTATGACCCTGAAGGGAGGTCAAAAGACATACGTGTATTCCGGAAGTGGGGGAGTAGCTGGGGTTTCAGCCGATAATGGCGATGTGCTTTGGGTAAACCGAGAATGGAAAATTAAAATTGCAGCCTGCGCATCACCTCTGGTCATTGATGAAGAAAGACTTTTCCTTTCAGCCGGTTATAGTGCGGGCTGCATGATGATCAAAATTTTCCAGGACAGTGAAGGTGTCTGGCAAAGTGAGAAAGTTTTTCAGCTTCCAGAAAAGAAGTTTGGTTCCGTGCAACATACTCCCATTCTCTATAAAGACCATATTTATGGGACGCGTCCCAATTATGAACTGGTCTGCATGACTTTAGATGGCGAAATAAAATGGCAGAGTGGTGTGGTCAAGTTTGGTATTGGGCCGTATATGATGATTCAGGATAAAATGTTTTTACTCGACAGTAAAAGTTGTGATCTTACTATGATTAGCGTCAATCCAGACCAGTATGACCAACTTCTGCGCTTAAATTTATGGGATGGGCATGATGCCTATGGCTTAATGGCTTATTCCCATGGCATTTTAATATTACGTGACTTAAAAAAGATGGTCGCTCTCGATATAAGCCTAAATGGATATAAAAAGATATTCTAATGCCTGACACACAACAAGACGAAACGTTAAATGCCAGCAAAAAAGGCTTCCAATGGGAAGGTTTTTTGATGGGCGCTACCATTAGTTTAATTGTTGCGGGGGGACTTTATTTTCTTTTTACTTCAAATCATAACCAGCCCTCCACATCAAGCGAGGGTGTCAAAAATGCAAAACGCTACAACGAAGGAAGTTTGCATCATGTCGCCGACGACTTAATCAAGTACGAAGCCATCAATTCTTTTAGCACTCATGTCGGTGGTGTTTGGGCTTTAGCTGTGAACCCAAAAGGATCTATTTTTGTCTGTGGCAAAAAAGGTATTGCTCAGTACTCAAACTCTGGTGGCTTGGTTAAAAAATTCACTGAAGGTGAAGCTGTGCGCTCCTTGTCCATATCCCCAAAAGGGGATCTAGTAGCTTGTTTGGATACTGAAGTTCGTTTATACAATAGCAATGCTAAAGTGGAAGAGAAATGGCAAAACCCCGATTGGGGAAAATTAACGAGTGCTATTATAACAACTGAGTTCCTCTTTGTTGCAGATCGCAATAACAGAGCCATTTGGAAATGCGCTCTAAATGATGGTCATACCATTAAATCCATAGGCACACCAGAAACAGATAAAGCCAATAGTCTAGTCATGCCTGGCCCCTACATGAAGATCGCTCTTGATTCTCAAGGGCAAATTATTGCCAATAACCCAGGGCGTCATCAGGTGAATATTTACTCTTTAGACGGTAATCTAAAAAGTGTGTTTGGCTTTCCCTCCTTCAAACATACAGGCTTTTGTGGTTGCTGTAATCCAATGGCTTTAGCCACATTAAAGAGTGGGCAAGTGATCACTGCGGAAAAAGGAATTGCAAGAGTGAAATTACTGAGTACTACAGGTGAGCTGGAAGGTATTGTGGCTGCTCCAAAAGATTTCGGTAAAAATAAACATGCCTTTGCCATCGATCTCGTTGAAGGTCCAGATGGTAAAATTTATATATTAGATAATATTAGTCAAGAAGTTCGAATCTATCAGAAAAAGGAGAAAGACCATGTCTGATTACGATAAACGTCGAGCATTTCTCAGGTTTTTTTCATTAAGTACTTTGGCGGCTGGCGCTGTCACTCTTTTTGACAAAGCCATAAAAAGTGAGGAAGACTGCATTGGCGACGGCAAATGCAAAAAGTGCTTATCATTAAAGAAATGTGAGCTGCCCTTAGCTCAGGAACATAAAGAAAAGAAAAAAGCTCTCAATGGCAAATTCGCTCAAACATCGCAATCCTTAAAAGGAGTGAAAGGCAGTTTGGCTTATAAAAGAGACCTCATTCGAAATAGGAGGCCTCAAAATGGGTGATCGCTTACGTCGAAATTTTTTAAGGCAAGGTGAAAGCCCTGAGAAAACTAGCCGCCGAGATGTTGTAAAAGATGCTTTTCGTGGTGCTGGTGTTGTTGGCTTAGCTGTTGCAGTGGGTTCTTTGCTTCCCAAAGGAGGGAAGGCCGAAGAGAAAGTTTGGCAAATCGACCCTTATAAGTGTACAGAGTGCGGGAAATGTGAGACCCATTGTGTGGTCACTCCTTCTGCCGTGAAAGCCGTGCACGCTTTTGGTACTTGCGGTTATTGTGATTTATGCACTGCGTATTTTGTGCCCGCGCCCTTTTCTTTGCATGAAGGCGCAGAGAATCATAATTGCCCCACCGATGCCATTAAAAGAACTTATATAGAAGAGCCATATTATGAATATGCCATTATCGAAGATAACTGTGTAGGTTGTGCAAAGTGTGTAGATGGTTGCAGAACCTACGGTAACGGGTCTATGCATTTACAAATCCAACATGATATCTGTGTTGATTGCGATTCTTGCTCCATCGATAATGCTTGTCCATCCGAAGCTTTCGTCAAATTGCCAGCTTCCAACCCATATTTATTTAAAGATGACATGGAAAATTGGCACGCATAAGTCTTAAAAAAATCCTTTCACTCTCTTTCTTGTTTTTGCCCATGCTTTTATGGGCAGAACCACAGGACCCTCCTGACTTCACGACTCATATGTTGCCGGCCGATGACCGTCCCGAAGCAGCGGCTCCTCTATTTGCCATCGTCGATATGGCCATGCTTTTTTTCGCCTTGAGTTTGACGACTTTCTTTGTTTATAAAACACGTTCACGGAAAAGTATCTTTGTGCTTTCCTTGTTTAGTTTGGGGTATTTTGGTTTTTATCGTTTGGGCTGTGTTTGCCCCATAGGTTCAATTCAAAATATTTCTCAGGCTCTTTTTGATCCAAACTATATCGCTCCTTTAGTTGTGATTGTCTATTTCGCTTTGCCTTTAGCTTTTTCAGCTATTTTTGGCCGCTCATACTGCGCTTCTGTTTGCCCCCATGGGGCTTTGCAAGATGCTGTCTTAATGAAGCCCATAGAAGTGCCAATGTGGTTGGACCATGCCTTAGGTCTTCTTCCCTTTGTGTATTTAGGTTTGGGCATTCTTTTTGCTGCTACTGGGAGTGCGTATATTATATGTGATTACGACCCCTTTATTGCTATCTTCCGCTTAACAGGTAGTGCGAATATGTTGGGGATGGGTGCCTTATTTCTTTTAGCTGGTATGTTTATTGGGCGGCCTTACTGTCGTTATATGTGCCCCTATGGCGTACTCTTGCGCATGTTTTCTTCTGTGGCTAAATGGAATGTTGAAATTTATCCCGATCGTTGTATCGACTGCAGCCTTTGTGATAACTCTTGCCCTTTTAATGCCATTATCAAAACCACACCAGAACACCAGGTCATAAAAGCTAAAGACGGCAAAAAACAATTATCTTTCCTTTTATTTCTTGCGCCATTTATCGTCATAGGTCTTGGTTACCTTTCATCTTTAGCCGCGCCAACATTGGCACGAGGGAACGAAGTCGTCAGGATGGCTTATCAAATTGAGCAAGAAGAACTGGCTCTCAGTTCGGGGCAGAGCTTAAGTGAAGTGTCAAGACCTGAAGAGTCTGAAGTCTGGCGTGACCGTTTTGATGATGCTCCAGCTTTATTTGCTGAAGCACAGCAGATTATTCATCAATTTGTTGTTGGTAGCTGGATATTAGGTCTATTTATTGGTTTAGTGATCCTCTTTAAATTATACAAATTATCTGTTCATCGTGTGCGCCATCAGTATGTCGCCGACTACGGTAGCTGTTATTCTTGTGGTAGGTGTTATGATTATTGCCCTGGCTCAAATGGCTTGCCAGATCAGGCTGTGACAGGAGGGCACCTCCGGTGAGTTCTCAAAACACACTCAAGACAGATGAGAAAGCTAGTGGCGAAGAAGAACACGAAGCTATCGCAAATATCAAAGAAAATGCACAGCTCATTGAGCATTTTCCCCAGCTAGCGGCTGATAATAATCGTCCCTTATTGCCGATTCAGGAAAAGAAAAGAGAGTTTTGGCAGCTAAGCCTTGCCGCAGGTCGGCGTACGGCTTTTGTTTTTTTCATTACTGGACTGCTAGCTTTTTTTGTTTTGTTAGTCAATCATAGCAAGCTCAAAGTCTCCAACCCCGTTCATAATATTCAGCTTAAAGAACTGAAAAATGAAGTCAGCAAAAACATATCCTTAATGGAAAGAAGTGAGGATCAGAGTTATGTTGATGAAATGAAAAGAATCAATGAGGAGCTGATTAATCAAATCAGGCAACTTGACTATGACTTAAGGGTTTATTACTTTTCTTTAAAATCAAAAGAAAAAACAGGGGCTTGGATTTTATTTTTCTCACTATTGGGCTTTTTTATGGCCATAAGGGCCACTCGTTATTTTGATCCGAAAACTCCCACCCCTCAACCAGATGAAGAAAAGGGCGAGGAGCAATTAAGGGAGCGTCGTTTAGGGCGTAAAGCT
>JADGBV010000156.1 GCA_015231345.1 Planctomycetota bacterium | reverse complement strand
TTAGACGATGTCATTACTGACACCAAAATAAAATCTGAGAAAAAGAGTATTATTGTGAAACTTGAAAAGGATGCGAATATTCCTAAGCAATTCAGAGGTGACCCCATTCGAATCAAACAGATTCTTAATAATTTATTGGATAATGCTGTTAAATTTACTGAGAAAGGGAGCATTAGTCTAAATGTTAATTCAAAACCTCCTGAAGATAATACCTCAAATCAAATAAGACTGTTTTTTGAGATAGAAGATTCTGGCATTGGTTTAAGTCATGAGCAATGCGAAATGCTGTTCAATCCTTTTTCACAAGCAGACTCATCCACAACAAGAAAGTATGGTGGCACAGGTTTAGGTTTAGCCATATGCAAAGACCTTGCCAAACTTATGCATGGTTCAATTGAAGTTAGCAGTGTTATTGGAGAAGGAAGCACCTTCAGCTTCAATATTCTCCTTAATAAAACGACACAAAAGGCCTCTACCCTTTCAAAACCAACAGTCCAAAAATCTGACACTAATACCGAAGAAACCAATCAATATAGAGTTCTTGTGGTGGAAGACAATGTGGTTAACCTAATGATAACAGGCAAAATGCTTAATAAAATGGGCATTGCTTTCGATAAGGCTTTAGATGGAGTCATGGCCCTCAGAAGCTTCAGTGGGCGTACACAATATGACCTGATCCTCATGGATTGCATGATGCCTAAAATGAATGGTTATGAAGCTACTGAAAAAATCCGCTCCTTAGAAAAAGAGGAAAATCTGGGCAATATACCTATTATCGCCCTCACAGCCAATGCCATGCAGGGAGATCGAGATAAATGCAAAAAATCTGGAATGAATGATTTCATCAGCAAACCATTTAAATACGAAGAATTCTCCGAGATCATCAATCGTAATTTACCTTCTAAGGCTACAGCTGCTGATTAATTCAAGTACTAACGCTAATTAAATAAAGCCTGATAATTTAAATTATACTTTTTATCAAGATACGATATAATTCGCTTGAGCTTCCGATTAATTTGCAGGCGTTTTTTTGCTCTCGTAACAGCAACATAATAGAGATTAATTTCATCTCGAGGCATCATATCAGGCATTCTGCGCTTATTGCGTTCATCAAAAAAATCGGCAAAATCGTCTTTCAGTTTTACATGACGAAACTCAAAACCCTTAGCTTTATGAGTCGTCGCTAATAAAACATCTGCCTTCGCTAGACGACTGATGGTATTTTTCTGAATAGATTGTATCAGGCTTGGAATATCATCTCCATACTTCTTGACTGTTTTGACCAAACCGCCAAGTTCCATATCTTCAGTTTCGTCAGCAAAATCTTCCAGGTCTTCCAGGTCATCAAACTTTTTTAAGTAAGCAAAATTCATCTGAGTTTTTTTCCCTTTAGAAAGATAAAAAACATCTTGCACCATGCCGAAACGATAATTTTTAATGCCGCCAAGAAAACCTAATTTTTTATTCTGGTGTAGTTGTGCTGCCTCATCAAAAATCCCGGCATTCGTTCTTGTGAGTACAGCATAAGGCAAGTCTTCATCAACTTCACCTAATAAACCACTTTCGCCAAGTCCATTGAGTTTTTTTCGTTCACCTTTATACTCATTCAACAAGACATTGGCCAATAGAGCAAAATGATCTCCAAAGCGAAAACTACCGGTTAAATAAAAAGTCTTGCTAGCAGGCATATTTTTAAAAGCATCGACTGCTCCCCTAAAACCATAAATTTGCTGATGAGGGTCGCCCACCATAACTCGCAAAGCATGCTTTTGCCCCCGGACAATATCAGTGGTCACAGGGTTTGAGTCCTGGCACTCATCAAAAAAGACAACGTCATAAGGCAAAGAAGTTTTAGAAAGCTGAAATAGCTTTAGGTAACCATCATGAAGCATGGGCATACTTTTATCTTCTTTGTCTTGCATCATCAGCCATATTTTCTTGGCTGTATCCACGACGTCGATCTTATTCACATAATGATGATGGGGAGATTCTATGCCAGGGCAGTGTTGATTTTGGATGAAAGTCTGGGTTGAATTCAGGTAATTTTTTAGTGTTTCTATGGCATACTTCAAAAGTGTGTAGTTGGGTTTCTTTAACTTTAAAGCATCACAGACATCACGGACCTTTATATCGTAACCAAGTTTATGCCGGTAATCTTTACCGTAGGCAGCAAAAGCTATGGAGTGCGTAGTACGTGGCTCAACATTCTGGGAAAATTTCCCCTGAGCCTCCACTTGAATTGATTTATTAAAAGCCAGGTAGAGAATTTTCCATTCAGGGTGATCTTCAGCCAAACGATTCGCCAGATGCACTAATGTATAGGTTTTTCCAGTGCCAGCGAAAGCCACAATTCGAATCACTTGCCCCAACTGAAAATCATAAGAAACAATATCTTCTTGTTCCTGAGTCAGTTGTTTTTCGTCTACAAGCAAGCCTTAATCCAAATGCAATAAAAGGCGCATGCTATGGTGAGTTGGGATTATCAAAGACAGTCCCCCTCCTTCATTTAGAAATTCTTAATGATAGTGATTATGAGTTGAGCGTTTCAAAGCGCATCATATTCTTCACAAAACTCAAAGGAACAGTTCCTGTGGCACCATTACGATTCTTCGCCAAAATAATATCAGCCTCCCCCGGTCTCTCTTCCTCGTTGTAATAATCAGGGCGGTGGATGAGCATGATGGCATCGGCATCCTGCTCAATACTACCACTTTCCCTGAGGTCGGCCATCTTAGGTTTATTCCCAGCTCGAGACTCAACAGCACGGTTAAGCTGAGCGAGAGCAACGATGGGCACATCCAGTTCACGAGAAATCGCTTTTAAGGTCCTGGAAATATGGGACATCTCCTGCGTTCTGCCTTCTCTAGAGCCAACTTCAGGGGCTGTCATCAGCTGTAAGTAGTCAATAAACACAATTGCAATCTTGTGCTCTCGCACATATCGCCTGAGTTTAGACCTCAAAATCGTTGGAGTCAAAACAGATTCATCATCAATAATTAATCCAGACCGACCAATGCGATCCATGGCATTTTGGATGCGATCAGCTTCTTGCCCACTAATGGCAGCGCTGGGGTTTCTCCAAAAATTACCATCGGTGCATGATTCCATACAAATCATATTATTAGCAATTTGCACAGCACCCATTTCAAGAGAAAATAACACCGCTGGGGCTTGCTGACGAACCGCCATATCAAGCATTAAATTTAAAGTAAAACTGGTTTTACCCATACTAGGCCTCGCTGCCACAATAAGCATTTCACCACCCCTAAAGCCATTAAGAAGTTTTATGAGGGCAGGATACTGACAGGTCAAACCTTTACTTTCGTCTTCTCCAGCAAGCCTTGAATTGAAATCACTAAATGCCTTCTCCATCAAACTGCCAATATCTGCTGAGTTTTGTGTGACACGACTTTCCGCAAGTTTGGTTAATTGCGATTCAGCCACCTCAAATGCCATTTCTGCATCTTGATCGAAGACCTTTTCTTGAACTTCCATGGTCAACTCCAGGAGTCGCCTAAGCAAACCTTTTTCTTTTACAATCTTAGCATAGTAAGTTGCATTGGATAAAGTAGGCACATCTTCCGTGAGCTCAGAGAGATAAACCGCCCCTCCAATTTCTTCTGCACTTCCTTTTTTTAAAAAAGCTTCATAAACGAGAACATTATCCACAGGCTGACCTAGGGGAGCCAGACTTTTCATGATTTCAAAAATCTTCCTATTCACAGGAGCATAGAAATCATCCGGCATTAAAATCTCTAAGACATCATGCAAGCAGTCTTCACTCAGCATCATTGCGCCCAAAACCGCTCTTTCAGCTTCTAGATGATTGGGAGGAGTACGCCCTGGAACATGGGCTTTCTCAGCTCTATACTGATCAGGTTTAGGCATAATGGCAGGAAAAATGTGGCAAAGCAGCATATTTAGCCCCGCAAATACTCAAGCAGCTTAGCCCAGAGGAAAGTCTTTTTAATTACAAGTCTTGATATTAGAAATCTTTTTTTATATAGTACTTTATGAAAGTGCAAAAAATTAGATTATATAGTATCATTGAGATCCTTATGATTATAGGAGCTTTGCTTATACTGAGCTCATTTACTCAAAAAGTGATCAGCAATAGTGCTGAATTAGGCCAGCAAACAAAATGCTTAATATCACTCAAAATAGTAGGAGATGCTTTTGAGCTCTATTGGACTGATCACAATGGCGATTTGCCCCATGAGGACTTTGGTAGCACCAAGCCACCCTACGAAATGTGCTGGTATCATCTATTAGATCCCTACATCAGTGTCAATCCAAAATATACCGCCAAGCAAGACCCAAGTTATCTTGAGTTACATAATAATGACTCAACTCAAGCTGGGTTCAGCTATAAAATGAACTCTCGCCTAGAAGATTATCAAGGAAGCAAATCTAGTCCTTCACCTTCCATTCGTAATATTAACACCGTTTTGCGGCCCAGGCCAACAGTATTACTCTTTGATGGGCGAGTCGATAAAAATCCATATATTAGAAGGTCTTATGGCATGCATACCAGTGTTGAAAATAGGCATGACGGAAAAAGCTCAATGCTTTTTCTTGATAATCATGTAGAGCTTATTAGCGGACCAGAGAATGAACTTTTTTGGACCAACGAAGGGGACTACACTTGGGACCCCGATAAGTAGAAAGCACTTTAGAGACCACACTCAAAAGATGCATTTTGCTCTACTCAACAATCACATATTGCCCCTCTGCAACAATAATTAGTATACTGGTATCTAAATATCACAGAATAAGCTCTTATGTCTTTCACTCTCAATATCAACGGCAAAGCCCCTTCATTTTCACTCCCAGCAACAGATGGGAAAACTTATAGCTTAGAGAACTTCAAAGCCAAATACTTAGTCATTTTTTTCACATGCAACCATTGCCCTTATGTCACGGGCTCTGACGAAGAAACTCGCAAGACAGCAGATTTCTATCAAAGCAAAGGCGTAGACTTTGTAGCGATTAACTCCAATAGCCCTAATACTTACGCTGAGGATTCATTTGACCATATGGTTGTGCGCATGAAGGAAAATCATTTTCCATGGACCTATTTATATGACGCAAGTCAGGATGTAGCCCGCGCTTACGGAGCCCTTAAAACCCCTCACTTCTATCTTTTTGATGAAAATCGAGAACTTAAATATACAGGAAGAGCAGTGGATAGCCCAAGAGATGCCGCGAATATCTCCGAACACAACCTCAATAATGCCATTCAAGAATGTCTTGAAAACAAAGAGGTCAGCACGCCTCTCACCAACCCCATTGGCTGTAATGTGAAATGGGAAGGGCAAAACCCAAAATGGATGCCACCCGAAGCATGTGATTTGGTTTAATAAAGCATAATAGAATCTGACTTAAAGGTTGATTATAAAGAACTTGACTTGACCAAAAGCAAGTCCCTTCACACTGCCCGAAGAAGAACTCGTCTTGAATCAGATCCGGACTCATGAAAAAAGATATTCACCCAAATTACATCGAATGTTCAGTTGAGTGCACTTGTGGCACTAAATTTACAACGAACTCTACAGTAAAATCTCTCAAAATAGATATTTGCTCTAAATGCCACCCTTTCTTTACTGGCAACGAGCGTTTTGTTGATGCGACTGGTCGAGTAGACAAATTCCAAAAACGTTTCAATTGGGACGCACAAAAAGCAGGAATTAAGTCTTAATTAAATGTTTGATGAGCTTCAAAAAGCTGAAGCTCGATTCGTTGAGCTTGAATCACTTCTCAGCGACCCAGATATTATAGCCAAGGATAATAAATATCCTAACTATTTAAAAGAACATGGGTCGCTGGTTAAGTTGATTGAGACATTCCGCCATTACAAAAAATGTAAGCAGGATCTAGAAGAAAACGAAGAGCTAGCTAGAGATAAGAGTGATGCTGAAATGGCAGAACTGGCACAACTTGAGATTCCCGAATCTAAAAAGAGTTATGCTAAATCTTTAGAGGATTTAAAAAATCACCTACTTTCCAACGAAGGCGATGGTAATAAAAACGTCATCATGGAAGTTCGAGCCGGCACGGGTGGAGATGAATCAGCCCTTTTTGTCGCAGATATGGTGCGCATGTACCAGTATTACTGTGAAAAACAAGGCTGGAAAATGGAATCCCTTAACTCAAATCCATCAGAAAAAGGCGGCTTAAAAGAAATCTCCATCGCTATTAGTGGTGAGGAAGTCTACGCAAAATTCAAATACGAAAGTGGCACTCATCGTGTTCAACGTGTTCCTGAAACCGAATCACAAGGCCGTATTCACACATCTGCCATTACAGTAGCTGTTCTCCCCGAAGCGGAAGAAATTGATGTCGACATCAAACCCGATGACGTCAGAAAAGATTTATACTGTGCTTCTGGCCCCGGTGGACAGTGTGTCAACACAACCTACTCCGCCGTACGCCTCACTCACTTACCAACGAGTATTGTGGTCCAGTGTCAAGATGAGAAGTCTCAAATGAAAAATGCCGACAAGGCCATGCGAGTTCTACGAAGTCGACTTTATAATCATTATAAGGAAATTGCTGATGCCGAACGAGGCTCAGAACGTAGAGGACTCATCGGTAGCGGCGACCGCAGTGAACGCATACGCACATACAATTTCCCTCAAAACCGAGTGACTGATCACCGCATCAACTTGACTCTATATGATTTAAACAATATCATTAAGGGCCAAATGGAGGAAGTCATCGATTCACTCAGAGAAGACGAGAAGAAGAAAAAGTTCGGCGAACTCTATTAATTTCATGCCTCACGCAGCGCTTAGCTCGACACAAGAAGCTTTGACCTTAGAAGATTATTTTCACGTAGCTTGCCAGCATTTAAAAAAGCATGCAATCGAAAATCCGGCCAATGAAGCTTATACCATTCTAAGCCATCTGCTTAATAAAGATATCGCCTTTATTATATCAAGATTCAAAGAGACCATTCATGATGGTTTCAGCAAAGACTCTTTCTGGGAAATCCTAAATCGTCGCAGCCAAAATGAGCCCATGGCGTATATTTTTGGTGAAAGAGAATTTTTTGGCAAAAATTTCAGCGTAGGACCAGGTGTTTTAATCCCAAGACCCGAAACTGAGCATTTACTCGAATGGGTCATGGAAGATCACGTCCAAAAGCCCTTTACACATGGCATTGACTTATGCACAGGCAGTGGAATCATCGGACTGTGCCTAGGAGAAGAATTAAGCATCCCCTTTGAATGCGTCGACACATCTGACGAAGCCCTCCAGTGGACCAGAAAAAACCTCGAGCAAAGAGTCAACTTCAAAGGTGACATTCATAAAATGGATATATTAACTGATTTACCGGGCAAATTGGGGAAAGTGGATCTGATCACCATGAATCCACCTTATATTCCCAGTGCTGATATCCATCACCTCTCAAATGATGTTAAGGACTTTGAGCCTCACCTCGCTCTTGATGGAGGTGTTAGTGGCCTTGAGTTCCTCGATATGGCACTAAAAGAGATCCAATCTATTGCTCAAATAGGATGCCATTTATACCTAGAACTCGGTTTTGGGCAAAAAGAAATACTTTCTTCAATCAACTTAAATTCATGGAAGTTGGAAGGTTGGAGAGATGACCTAGCTGGAATTCCCAGAATAGCTAAATTAACTTTTTTATCAGAATAATGGACAAGAAAAATCTAAGCGCAATTATCGGTTTAACGGTATTTATCATCCTCTGGCAATTTGTTGTTATACCTAATTTACCAGAAAAATATCAACCCCTAGTTCCTCCAGCAGAGGAGCAAAGCGAAGATCAAGATAGCAGCAGTAGTCCAGCCGATACTCTCAATGAGACTGAGCCAAAAGAAAGCAGCTTAGGCCCTAAAGTAGAGAATCCTTTCAAAGCTGAAGAAAAAGCCGTCTCCAAAATTCAAGAAGTTCTCATACCCGAAGAAACAATCACTGTAGAAACAGATATTTTTAGAGCTGAATTTTCTAATCTGGGTGGAGCTTTGAAATTTCTAAGCTTACATAATTACCACCCCGAAAGTGATAGCGATGAGGACTTAGTCCTAATCGACCAAGCCACTATCGTTCACGGTGAAAAAACAATGAAGCATGAACTAAGTGAAAACGAAGGCCTAACCACCCTCACTTTTAGTTCAGAAAACTTCAAAAAAACTTATACCATCTCACATAATAGCTACACCTTTAACATTCTTATCGAAGGTGCGGACGCTAAAGACTTACCTTTGATTTTAAAACCACTCTCCGAGCTGAGTTCAGTTGAAGAAGGTGGCATGGCCAGAGCCAATAAGGGAGCCCTTTTTTCAAGCAAAAGTCGTAGTTATTCAGAAAACAGCACACCTCATACCGCAGAAACACTTATGGATGAACCTATCCACAAAGAGT
>JADGBV010000155.1 GCA_015231345.1 Planctomycetota bacterium | reverse complement strand
GTATCGTTTTTAAGTGGGGCCACCTGAACCGACACCTAGGTTTCATGCGCTTTCTCTTATTGTATAGCTTTCTTCTATTCTCGTTTTACTCTTTCATTTCATATAAAACCCCATGGTGCTTGCTGTCATTTTACCATAGCTTTATCATCGTTGCCGGAATAGGCCTTGGTGCCGCTTACGATTTATTAAAAAACAAATACCTCAAGCTTGTCTTTTTTATTGCTCTAGGCTTTCTCTCACATCATTTATATCAGCAATCAACTTATATCACAAAACGCTTTAATGCCGATGAGCGAAACCCCTATCTCTATGTCCATACCAGTAGGGATATGAAGCTCTTTGAAGAGAGGATGGAGCAAATCACTAAGATCACAGACAAGACTGATAATCTCTATATACAAATCATTAGCCCAGCTGATCAAACATGGCCCCTCCCCTGGTACTTAAGAAATTTTGAGCTATGCGGTTATTGGAATAATGTGAGCAATATCACTCGGGCTCCTAAAGCAGATATTATTATTCTTTCAGAAAGTTTCCATCTCGACAATGACTATTTAGACGATTATCAACAAGAGTATTTTAGCCTGCGCCCCCAAATTCTTCTTGAGGTTTATATTAGGAAAGCTCTTTGGGATAGGCTAATGGAAGGGCAGTCTCAATGAAAGGCAAGGGTTTTCGCTAGAGAGAAGCAGGATATATAAGTATTCAACTCACGCTTTAGAAGGCACGAAATCTTCTATCTTTGCACCGAAAAGTCTTTTATTGGTCATGGCTTTTATGTCGATATACTTTTTACCATCCCATATTATGAGCTGCATGTATGGGTTTGATGCATCCAATTCTCTCATCGTAAAATACTGGGGCATATCATCAACTTTGTAACCATCCACCGCTATATATAGTGGTATCGCGACTAATTAAGATTTCTTTCGATTTAAAAGCTTTAAAGCAGCTTCGAGCACTTTATCTTTTCTTTTTAATTCAGATTTATCCGTTTCTATCAATATATCAGGCTTTAACCCCTCACCCTCAAAGCATGTTTCGTCTAAACGCAAAGCTTTCCAAGATGGCAAAAAGACTCCTACCCCATTACCCAGTTCATATAGTTTAGGGTTACCTGAGCTACCTCTAGAGACATCTCCGATCAGAGTACACCCTTTCACTTGCTTCATCATAAGTAAAAATGATTCACACGAGCTCATGTTCCTATTCCCCATCAACACAACAACCTGACCATCAAAGAAAGGCTCTTTTTTATTTGGTTTAAATGCCCGATTATATACCTTGCTCCAGCCGTTATTGCTATGAGGATTTTTTGTTATATGTTTAGCATAAACTTTGGGGCTTTGAATAAAACATCCCGCAAATTGCTGCGCCAAGGTTTCACTTCCCCCACTATTGGGCCGAACATCAATTATCAATTTCTTATGTTTAAATGTCTTGAGGGCATCAAATGCAGGTTTTAAACCTGCTTGATTATCTATCTTCCAGGTGTTAATCATAATGTATCCAATTGAATTTTTAAAGAGTCCCGTAGAGACCCTAGAATTTTTACTGCTATAATTGGGAATCTTTTTTTTCAGATAGCCGATATCATAATTTGCAGAATAATAACTTTTGCCTACAGAGAGATATTTATTCCCCACTCTCAAACGAATATGAGGGTCCTCAGCATGAGCTAAAATCTTGGCTGTTATAAGGCCAAAATCCATGCTTGACTTGCTTTTCTCCAACATGGGAGTGTATTTCTTAAATAACGATTCCCAGCTAACGTTATTGATATCTTTATAAGAATAATACCCATCAATGGAATCCACAAGTTTTTTTATGGCTCGTTTATTGGGAGACAGAGTTTCGGAGGTCCCTTTCGTATCTGTACGCTTGCGTGTAAGAATAGGTGCATTAGAGCTTCCCTGTTGAGGTCTGGAAGATATTTCAGCTAAACCAACCTTTGCATAGAAATGCGTATCAGCTTGTTCATCAGAAAGCAAACGATCGAATGTTTCTTTTGAGCTTTCACTTGCTATTTGGGCCAAAGCTCTTGTGATAATCCACCTTGATCGACCTCTTAAGGTATTGCCAATAAGTTTTTTTTCCATCAATGACACAGCCCTTTTATCTCGCACCATTCCTAAATAGGCTGCTGAGTCTTGAATGCTTACACCTTTCTTTAAGTCAGATAACCAACCAGCAATTTCTCTCTTCTGTTTATAGCTGGATTTATTATAGAATGAAAGAGGGAGGTCGTGGAGGCTATAGAAAAAACGGTCTTGAGTCAAAAGTTTAGCCTTTGTCTTTTTATCTAAAGTCTTTAAGCATGACCAATCTTCTGAAGCAAGAGAAGGCTGAAATAGCACAAGCAATACGAAAAAGATCTTATTCAAAACGATAATCACTCTATATTTATGTTTCATAATACACCTTGCGTGTAAACACTTCGTCTTTCTTCTTGATTATATGATTCTAAAGATAATCGTAAAAATTATCTAAGTAAATGATTTTTCTCTTCTGAGTTGATTGTTTTTGAGATTGATATCTCGAAAGGAACGGGCTCTATCTGATTTTTCTCCCAGGTATATCTTTGACTCGAAAAAACAACATGTCTGCGAGCAAACCCCCAACCGCCATAACCTATACTTCGACTTTTATTCTCCCTTTTTATTATGGGAAAACTTGCTTTATAATTCCCTGGCCAATTTTTATTATATATGCCCAAGAGGTACGACACATGTTGCTTGCCATCTGTTGTACTGCTAATTCTTTGGTTTGATCCATTCCAGCAGATTCCATTCCCAAGTTCGACATCCCTCGATAGTCGAGGTTTAGTCAGGGAAATAATCACAAACTCTTTAGTTTTCACATTGGTTAGTCTAAGATATTCCATATCATCAGGTGCTTCTTCAATTAGTATTGACCGATGCATTTCGTTATCATTAGTTTTGGTATTCCATATACTCGGATCTTTGGAACAAAAAAGAACTGTCCATTGAGTCTCACTTTGGCTACCAGAAAAGAACAGAGATGATTTTTTATATCCGAATATAAGCAAAAAAGCACAAAGACCAAGAGCCACTCCGTAAAGTACCATCTTAGTAAATTCAGGGTTGAATGTAAAGCCTTTGGAGTGATCAGATAACTTTGTTTCTTTATTCATTTGATGGAATTTTTCAATTCCAGCTCGAGCACTTTCAGGAGAAATACTCATTTCTTCGGCAATACTTATAATCGTCTCATCATGAGCCATTTCCATTTGCTCTTGCTCTATTTGTTGAGCCATAGAAATAACTTTAGGAATATCGTCTTGCGCTATACCAGATTGACGGATAAAATTTGTGGTTTCAATATGATTACCCTCTATATCTCTAGTTACTGAGGGGGCTGCATTAGGGAGGTCAAGACCATGGGAACGGTCTCCAATAGAACTCAAATCTTTTTCAATTTCTGCTATATCAGAGTAGCGTTTCGAGAGATCTTTATGACATAATTTTTTTATAATTAATTGAATCGACTCAGGAATACTTTTGCCATTATCATGTGTAAAGAGAATTCTTTCTGTTTTGATTTTCTCAATAATTTCAAGGGGAGTTGAAGACTGAAAGGGCAATTCTCCAGTAAATAATTCAAATAAAATAATACCTAAGGAATATATATCTGATTGAAAAGATGCCTTTTCACCTCTTGCAATTTCTGGAGCCATATAAGCCACCGTTCCTAAGATTGTATTGGGGAGTGTCAGGTGCTGTTCTTCTATAACAGATCTAGCCAGACCGAAATCTAAAATTTTAACGACCCCTTCTTTGTTTAGCATTACGTTGGAAGATTTTATATCACGATGGATAATACCTTTACTGTGAGCAGATTTAATCCCCGTTAAAATTTGAGAAAAGAGACTGCAAACATTAACGACATCAGACCTGTCCATAATAGGGTATTGAGAAATAGTTACGCCATCAACAAATTCCATAACCAAGTACATCTGACCTTCTTCTTCTCCAAGATTGTAGATGTGAATCACGTTTGGGTGGTTGAGCTGAGCAACAATATGAGCTTCGGCTAGAAAACGCTTTTTAAATTCTTGATCCTGACTGAGTTCTTTTTTAAGGACTTTTATGGCTACATACCTGTTCAAATCAGGGTCAAAGCCTTTTAAAACCTTGCCCATTCCGCCTTCACCAATTTTCGAAATGATTTTGTATTTCCCTAATACCTCATGGCTCGAATTATCACGTTCTTGTGAAGGGGTTTCACTATCCAATACATTTAATTTATCTTCAAAATCATTCATATCCTCAGAAATTCTAGCACACTTTTCACATTCAATTAAGTGCTGTGCCATAGCAGGATCTTGAGATCCTTCTCCAACGGAAATGATATAATCAAAAATATCTTGTTCTTCTGGGCATGAATTTTTATTGCTCATAATAATCTATACACTTGAGTCGAAGAAGTGGTCAATTATTTTTTAAATAATCTTCCAAAATTTCTCTTAGGAGCTTAACCCCTTGAAAAAGCCTTAACTTAACAGTAGAGAAAGGCAAATTCATCGATTGGGCAATTTCATTTCTAGTGAGTTTTTCACTATACTTTAAAAGAATAATCTCTCTTTGCTCTGAGCTGAGTTGATCCATAGCATTTTGAAGTTTTTGCTGGAACTCTTGTTGAATAAGCTCTGATGGAGGAGATGGGCTTAAGGCAACAATATGAAGTTGAGTTGTTGTCGCAAAATAACTTTTAGACCATTGGAATTTTTCAATCTCTCTATGTTTTGCCTTATCTCTTATATGGTTTAAACATAGATTGCGAGCAATTTGATAAATCCAAGGTTTTATAGGTTTGCTTATATCATATGAATCTTTATGAGTTTCAATATTTATAAAGACATTTTGAGCAAGATCTTCAGCATCATGCTTATTTTTTGCATAATGACCACAAAACCTTACTATAAGTGAAAAGTGGTCCTCATAAACTGATTCCCATGAAATTGACTTAACCTCTGACATCAAAAGATCGATTGACTAAACACAAAACACACATGAATTCAGGAGTAATTGATAAAACAAATGCAAAAAACAATGGATATACTATTTGAACAAGCCCACATTCAACCACATAAATTTAGTTTCCCCTATTGGCTATCGCATCAAATCGACCATGAATTTTTGGAGATATCAAAACGAAACTGGCCGAGGATCTATTTTCCTAATTTACTCTTTCAGCCATTATTATCAACCCACTTAAAGGTCAGAAAACCGCCAATAATAAGCATCAAAGATATCATAATATCTATAATAAAACTACTGTTTCAGAAAGGCATATCCTCGTCCATTTCCTGGTCCTCCTCACCGCTATATTCTGTGCTATCGATAAGTTTTTTTTCTCGAGCTTCTTCCCATGTTACGCCATAGGGAAAACCACCAGATGTATGGCCTGCAATATAAAAGAAATTCTCATCTTGCCATGTCGGTAGCTCTTCTTCCTCATGCTCCTGCTTCTTTTTTCTCTTCTCTTTTGCGATCCTCTGATTCTCTATAGTTTTCTTTACATTGTTTTCATAATCTTCTGAGATTTCACAACCAAGCATTTTCAGTTCTGTGATTGCGCATAGAAGGTCTACTCCATACCAATTCTTATAGCCTTTTACTATATTCTTGCCTTTGTATTCAGGTAAAAAAGTAGTCTTTGCCGATGCTAATCTTCCTTCACGCTTCATTCTAAGCCGTTTTGGAGGAAGTGCTTTTTTCTTTTTCTTTGCCATATGCGCATATTAAAGCATCGAAGGAATGGGATAGCGGAACTTTATCCAGCCCGAGAAGACGGAATAACAAGAAAATGCTCGTTCCGACCTAAATTATTCCAAAAATTCTATTTTATCACTGCTTTTTTAAGAGCTTTCAGTTCCTTTTGAACCTGTTTTTCCATCTGCTTAGAATTATTCTTTCTCTGAATTTCAGTAATTTCCATATGGTCTTGTGCTTTATCCACCTCTCCTGCACTTCTTAGACCTTTTGTAACTCGTTTTAAAATAATACCACAATCAATAAACAATGCTACTAAACCGCTTTTTATGAATGGAGTGATAAAATTTAATGTTAGAATTTGCTTCTCTGGAGACAAAACAATGCTTCCCACAGCAAGAGCGAACATTACAAAAAATGGAATCCAAAGCTTGATTTGTATCTTCCCAAATAACGTTTGCAGAAAATAACCCAGAAGGACAAATATTGCTGGAATCACAAGCAAAAAGAAGCTAAAGACTACAATTGACATCCCTGCTACAAATAATTTCTTGACGACAAATGCACTTAGCAAGAACAGTAATATAATAACTACTGGTTTCCAAATCATACGAGATATAAGATTCCTTTCAGCTTGCATCACAGTTTATCAACAGTTCTTGAAGGCCAAGATTGTTCATTGAAAAATATTTTGTCAATCAATAAAGCATACCACTATCATCTGAAGCCGTCTCGGTTGCGTCTAACATAGACACAGATAATTACGATGGGAGTGATTAGTAAGGAAACGAACACAGTTATCAAAAGAGAGCTCAGAGCAGCCATAGGAATCAAAACAATAATACTTTCGCTTTTAGCAACCGGAAAGTAGAGAAAATAGCAAAATGTGATAATCAACAGATATTTGAAGATAACTCTTCTAATAGCAGGCAAGTAACTGCTGATTGCTTTGGTGAATTTCATTTTGAGACCGTTTCATTGATTAAAAATTGAACTACGTTGTCATCATTAAAATCAAATGCTTGAGCTATATAATCAAATTCATAAGACTCTTCATCTGCATTAACAGAATTCCATTTTCTTATAAGCTCTGATGTAGATAGGTCTGAATATTTAACAGACATTATTTGAAGTTAATGCCGCAATTGAATGCGAAAAAGTAGAGATTCGAAAGCGCAGTGCTTTTTACATCAGAGCATATTACCTTTTTAATTGCCATATGATGCATCTTGCCAGCCATCAAATCTTACCATTGTTCATTATATAAATTATTGTCAATCAATCAACCCCTAAAATTCGATAATACCTCTCATTCGCACATCTCCACCATTAAAGCTATCCCAAGAGCCATTCCACCTTATACCTCCCATTCAAATAAAGCGCAGCTAGACTCTTAGAATCCTCAAATGCCTCCACAGCTTCATCAATTGGCAGAACACAGATCACAATTTTTTCATCTTCCTCTACGTACTTTTGTTTATTCCCATGCCAACTTTCCAGCTCTTCACTGCTCACTTCCTTACGATATATATAAGGTTTCAGAAACTCATCCAGCAAGCACCACTTAAAGCGATTCATCTTTTTCCTGGCATCAGCTCAACTAAATCTGCTGCCTTAACATCTAAATCCACTTCTTCATGAAGCTCTCGGACTACAGCTTGAAGGGACTCATCATCATTATCCACTATTCCTGCAATAATTTCCAGAAAGTAGATATATGATCTTTTCAAGTGAATTTTCTTTCCGGTTGAAAAATTTTAAGTCGTCATTCATTTTCTTTTGATACTCAGTCAAGCCGCATCTTCCTCCCAGTTTGGGAATACAATCACAGCGGGGTGTACATGTAGTGCTCTGGCAAGCACCTTGGCTCTCTCCACACCTATATTAGTACGGCCATTTTCCATGGCTGAAATAGTGGTTTGATTAATTCCGGTCAGTTCAGCAAGTTGATTCTGACTCAATTTTTGCAGTTCACGCACAATCTTAAGCGCCTTTCCAGGTGACACTTCAACATGTCGCTTCGCTGGTCGATAGTCCTTTTTCATTTCTTTCTCCTGTAGTCGTGTGGGGTGATGTTTTCAACTGTGACCAATATTTGATCAGCAAATACCTCATAGATTACGCGATATTGTTTATTAAGTCGTGAAGATCGTTTTCCTTTCATATTGTTTGTCAGCGCTTCATCATGAAACCCTTTGATATTTCGAAGAGCATTTGGTCCTTGAAGTGTGACGATATTCTTCCAGATCTCATACTTTTCCTTGATCTCAAGAGGGCATTTCTTTAGAGTTTTCCCAACATTCTTGTGTTCGTATATACTGTACATAACCTATATGATATATGTTTTATAAGTCATGTCAAGGGGGTGAGACTAACAAGACTCTCGGTTCTATTGCAAAGATGAAATTTTGCCCGTTACAACCGTATCAGGATGGATATAATAGAGATAAATGATTATTGTGCAAAGATATAGGTGTCGTATTCTATAATTTTATCGGTCATCTAGTAGGGCAACGAACCTCACAACTTTTTTACTCAGCATACCATAAAAACTACCCCAACCCCCTCCTCACCTTATACCTCTCATACAAATAAAGCGCAGCAAGACTCTTAGAATCCTCAAAAGCTTCCACAGCTTCATCAATTGGCAGAACACAGGTCACAATTT
>JADGBV010000154.1 GCA_015231345.1 Planctomycetota bacterium | reverse complement strand
GGCGAAAATAATAGGTTCGGTTTCACTTAGTGAGGCAGATAAATCAAGTTAGTTTTAGGAAGTCTATTCAGGCTGGTACTTAGTGGTCTTGGTCCCAGAAATGATTAGCTCTTTCTGCCCATGCACACTGTAGATGGCCGGATCATACATACATTCAACATCTGCGGCAGGAAGAACAAAGATCCCTCGTGTCACCGCTCTAACTAGGTAGGTACTATAATCCTTTTTTGAGGTCATATGCCCGAAAAGGAGTAAGCGATCATCGCGGGGTTCAATATGTTCTATCTCAAGCCCTCCGTGTTGACCACCTACCCCGGATTTCTCAATCTCCAGTCCCGCCGGGAGAAGGTCGGAGATAACCAAATGTCGCACGGGTTTCGCTGCTTTTATGTCTAGCCTAACCGTATATAATTCGCCTTGTAATAAGTCTACAGCTTTCACAGCCTTCTCCCCCCTTCTATCCCAGAAACTTCTTCGTATAGTGATGCCGGCATCATTCTCTTTGGCTTCACCCGAAGTGGGCACACCCGAGCTGGATAAGTAAGCATAAAGGTGCCCATTCCCAGCAACTGTTAGCTTGTAGTTTTTTCCCACCTCCGCATGAGGAAGGCTTAACCCCTGCTGCAGATTGATAAATTCTTGTGAGCCATTGGGTTTAAGGAGGCTAGCTGAAGTCGGCCTTTGTACGGGTTTACGCCTGGCCAGTTTCCCCAGAGCCATAATCAAAAAAGCGGCCTCTTGGGTAGTGTACTGCCCTTTCTTCAAATAATCTTCGCATAAACGAGCTAATTGCAACACTCTAGGATGGTCCCTATCTAGATCAAGGAGAAGTAATAAGGATAAGGCCACTTGCCTACCAGGGGAGTATAAAAAACCACCCAGACTTCTGGTGGCAAGGGGAGGAAGATCTTGTATAAGCATTTCTCGAGCAATTTTATTTTCTCCCCCTTGCCAGAGAGTGGCGGCCAAATAGAGTTTAACTTCGCCGGGATAGGAGGAGTTATCCTTCTGGTCGAGCTTGGCAATATGATTTTCTAAAGATGACATCCAGGAATAAGATGATCTGTCTTTTTGGGCCAATATATAGCATGCCATCGTAGCGTACCCCAACTGGTCCTTTTTGCCGGCTATGCCTGCTTGAGCCCAACCCTCCACATGATTTTCTATATACCCCAGCAAGTCATCAAGAAGCTGCCCAGGGATTTTCCAGCCTGCTTTTTGCGCTTCAATAAGAACCATGGCGGCATATAAGCTAGCATATTCATTGGGGCGACCATAACCCGGGTACATGCCCAGCCCTCCTGAGCTGGTCTGCATTAGAGCCAGTCTTTCTAGTCCCTTTTGCATATGGAGGGATACCTCCTCCTTGCCTGCCATACCCGGGTCCATTTGCTGGATTAAGTCAGGTAGGTAAATTAAAGGAATCAGGCCCGAAGTGGTTTGTTCGGCACAGCCGTAAGGGTAACGCTGCAGGTAATCCAAGACTGGGTAGAGTTCTGCCAAAGAATGGGCGCAGAAATAAAGTGAGCCTTTTTCCGTACCTTTGAGGTAGTTACCCGAAAGCGCAATATTATGACTCCCGGCACTGAGAGTTTTAACTTGAGATTCGCGAGCAAACTTGACGGCTGGGCGACACGAGAACTCCATATCCTCCCTAAATGTATTACCCCCTAGACTTGCCTTTAATTGGATTTTAATAAGACCGGGACCAGTCGCTTGCCAGTGACTATGGGTCAACTTTTCTTCTCCTCTATTAACTGAAAGAGACTTAAGGGGTTTACTGATTTGGGCGGGGCCGTCTATGTAAAAACTCAAATCCATCATTCCCGGGTCTGAACTGCGATTAAAAAGGGTATGGGGGACCACGAATTGGTCACCGGGAGCCACGAAGCGGGGCCATGAACTTTTAACCATAACTTCGTTTTTAATAATCAGTTCCTTTGAAGTCGCCCCCCACCCTTTTGGGTGGGCGCAACTGGCCATTAATCTTAATGAGCCAATATATTGAGGTATGGGAATGGTGAGCTTGGCCTTCCCTTTGTCGTTACAAACGACAGGGCCCCGGTAAATAACGGCGGGCTTTACTCGTTTGGCCATGACTGGGTTGAGGTGCCGCATAATCTGCTCACCTATGCCACGCACTCCCCCTCCCGGGTCCAAGCTTTTAGCCAACTTCCATTTTTTCAGGCTGGGAGCTAATTGATTGAAAAGATCGTAAGCCCGTACACCTAAGCGACGCCATTGAAAAAACTTTTCCCAGGGGTCAGGGGTGTCATAATCGGTTAAAGCCAATATGCCTTCATCAACTGCACTAATGATGACTGTGGCCTGACTGAGCCCTTTGCCTCCACAATGCACTTTGAGTCCCACTTCCAGATTATCCCCTGGCCGAATAACATCATTTACGGAAAGGTCAATGCTGGTCATACGATCACTATTATTCAATTTTAGAAGTTTGATCCCGAATACACGATGAGGCAGCCAGTTCTCTTCAATTTCAGTAGGCCTTATGAGTGTGGCCGTGAGATACACATTGGGTCGCCATGATTCTTGAGTTTTAAGATTGAGAGTGGCCTGCCCATGAGTCATGGTAAGTAGATGACTTTCTAGTATTTGATCACTTTCTATAGTCACCAGGGCATTACCAGAGAAGGGTGCGTTGAACTGCACTTGGACATTATCGCCGATGGAATACAACTCTTGATCTAAACTGATTTTCAGGTCGTGCTCGCCAATCATTTTATTGGAACTCTTGCCCTTATGATCTTGAACCCAAATATTTTTTGAAGCTCCATGACAATTTTTAGAGCTAATTTCAACAAGGTATTCTCCGCCCTTATCGGGAATCCATTCCCATGTGCCCGTATTACCACCATTGGCAATCTCATGAGTGGCAATGCATTTATTGTGGGTATCCCAAACATACTGCAAACGATTATTTGACTTGCGTCTTAACACATACTCTCGGGTAACTTCATACACTTTCAAGGAAATGTCTTCCTTGTGATTGACTAGCTTTTCATCTGGTGAGATAAGAGCCCATTGGATGTGTTGGCTTTGCTTGCTTTTGGGGGCTGATTGCCCCAGGGATAGGCCCAGGTATTTTTCCCACAAAGCATATGTGCGCGTTAAATGATCCTCAATAGCCCTACCGCCTTCCTCAAGAGCTTCAATTTTAATGCTGGCTTCAACGGCGGGGACTTTCCAGTTCACTTTTGTAGGCAACTTAAGCTTTGCCTGACCCATGGGGTTGGTGAGAACTTGGCTGCTGCTCTTTTTTATGCGTTTATAAGTTTCATCATGGCGAGTAAAGGTGTAACCTTGCCATTTTTTATCTTTGAGTTTGAGCGCTTGACCTCTTAACTGCCCATAGGCCTTAACCTTTAAGCCCGTAGCTGGGTCGCCAAATAGATGCCGAATATTGCAGCTTAGGGTTAAATGCTTCGGAGCCACACCTAAGGTTTTACTCGCATGAGTTTTAAGGCGTAGCGTTTGCGGAAGATAGTCTTCAACTCGAAATGTGGTTTTTCCTAAATACATTTTTTCCCCGGGCAAGAAAAATGCGGCACTATAATTACCTGTAACAGCATTGTCTGGCACCATAAAGGAACAGGAATAGGCACCTTGTTTACTGCCATCCACAGGAATTTCCTTAAGGACTTTCCCGTCTGGCTTATGAACTTTTACTACAAGCGGGAAACTTGGAGGCAAGGAATAATCTTGCTTGCGTATCCAGGCGCTTAGGTGCACTTCCTCGCCGGATCGATAGACCCCGCGTTCACAATAGGGGTAGACCTCGTAGGCTGTGGATGGATAATTTTTCCCGCCTTGATTAAAAGCTCTTTTGTGGTAACTTGTATTAAGACGCAAGAAACTGACATCATCACCTTGCCGGGCTATGAGTAGGCTAGGCTCTTCACCTACTGGACCTTCTAGCTTATGGAGATGCAGTATTCCTTTATGATTAGTTTCCCCTTCAACCAATAGGGTTCGTTTCTGACTGTACAAGCTGAGTTTAACTTTAGGGAGAGCCTTAGCGTTTTTAAGAGATGTGGCCCAAATAAGATAATCGCCTTTTGCCCCTTTGCGCATTGATAGCCCAATATCGGTTATGGCCAGTATGATTTGTCGGGTGCGCCAGTGCTCATTATGATCTAACTTCACCGCGTAAATACCTTTCGATGATTCTGGGAAGAGTTCTTTTAGGGGCACGAGAGTGCGCACTTCTTTATTCTTATTAACCTTGGGAGAAATTTCTTTGTTATGACTGGATTGGGAGAGAGATGAGGGCAAGTAATATGAGTTATCCAAAGCATATTCCACTAGGTTATGCTCCAGTAATCGCTTACCTGATAGTTTCAGCTTCTTGATATTGGTCGACACGATAGGGATGACTTGGGGCATCTCGGGGCTTAGGTAACCGCCAGGGCTATCAAAATCGAACTTAGCGGGTTTATCCTCGAACCAAAGCGATCGTTGAATTGTGGAATCCAGGTGCCCTGCCTCCCCAGCTGGTAAACCGCGTTTGAGGGTCATGACATAACGTTTGCCAGGCAAAAAGTCTCCATGGGCATAAAATCCAGAGCTATGATGGGTGAACTTCAAGTCCAGTTTGGGCTCACAATTCACAAAGTCATCTAGTTTTCGAATTTCAACAGGGTGGGTAAAACGAACTTTCACTCGGGGGGTGTCGCGACGGTAATAACTAGATAGGCCGCGGAAGACAAGTTTGCCAGAAAGGTCAACCTCCAGGTTGGTATCATGGTCGATCCCCAAAGGCCCCCGAGTGCAGGTGAGCCCAGCCTTAATTGTAAGATGAGCCTTTCGCCACTTTTGATCATTATGAAGCATGATTCTTTGGGATGAATCCGCTTTCTGCATTAGGTTTTCATAAGTAATAATTTTACCACTGGGTGATTTAATTTCTAAGTATTGGTGCAATTGATCAGGGCTGACGGGGTCGGAAAACTTAAGGGTCAGGTATATGCGTTGCAAAGATATACTGCCGGATTGATGAGCCTCTAGTAATTTGGGTCTTTCAGTGGTCCACGACCACGAAGCGCTTTGGACATCTTCTCCATTAGCGCCTACCAAATTGGGGGATAAAGTGGCCTGGTACTTGGTGGCCCTCTTTAGGGGCGCACGTAGCTCATATCGCAAAGTATTGTTCTTAATAACTGTAGCGCTCATGATTTCGACAGGTGGAAAAACTGTCAGACTGTCTTTATAGGACCTCTCGGGGTCGAGAGCCTTATCGAAAGTCACCCATAAGGTACGGTTTTTTTGGGAATCAACGGGGCCTTTGGGGTGGTAAGCCATGGGGCGGATAGGCTTTAGAATCAGGGGTTGAGCGGGTGAGACTTGCTCAGGTTGGTTTTGAGGATTTAAAGGTGAGTTCAAAAGGAAAAAAAAGATGAGCAGAAAAAGAACGACCGCAATACCTACCATGGCCTTTGTGCTGAATAGCGATTTTTTATGCCTTGGATGACCCATAGCCTCAAGTTGCTCTGGAGTCTTACGGCAAGACTCTTTGCCGCCACTTTCAGCCATTTTATTAAAGGTGGTTTTTGTTGACTCTACGATCTGATTGGAAGATGAAGGTGAAATTGGAGATGTTTGGTTTTGCGATGCGTCGGCTGTAGGGATGAGACAAGCTCCTTCGATAACCTCTTGTACGGTACCTAAGTCGTTTAGTAACTTATCCATAGCTTCTTTGTCGACCTCAGTGCCTGGGAGATCGGCCAAAGCGGCCTCTATATGTTCTCGTATATCCTGTATTAGCTCATGAGATTCACTATTCTCATATGATATAAGAGCTTCACGAAGTTCTCCGAAGTACTGTTGCTCCCTCTGATCTGCCTGAATTGTTCTTCGTTTCATTTATTTTTCCCTATTAATACTTTAATCATGCCGTTTAATTGCAGCCAATTGGCATTCATTTCCGATAATTTCTCATTCCCGTCCGGCGTAAGTCCGTAATATTTACGGACTGGTCCCACATCTGACTCGCGGAGTTCACTAGTAATGGACCCTTCTTTTTTCAACCGGTTTAAAATGGGGTAAACGGTTCCACCACTAATATCCCAATCCTGAAGCTCTCCTAGTTTTTTGACGAGATCATAGCCGTAAAGCTCCTCCTTAGCCAAAAGGTTGAGGATACACATCTCGAGGAGCCCCTTTCGGACTTGAGTAATCCAAGACTTTGAGCTCATATGTTGAATTGGGTCTGTCTAGTTTGCATTACATACTAGTTTGCATTGCACACTAGCCTGTCAAGAGGGTGCCTTTTATATTTTTTTTGACTTCTCAGCTCCCATATTCCTTATTTGAACTGGTGACACAGTGATTATGACTCCCAGTTCAAGTATTTTCGCCAGTTTTCATTTTCAATCCAAGGAATTCCATGCACCGACCAAAGGTATGACTAATTTATTGTTTTTTGTCGACACATCATACAATTACACCATCATGAGTTATGTATATTCTCATTTACTATTCCAGAAATTGGCCATCAGTATGGCATGGGGATATTTTATCTGCATGCAATCATATGGCGCTCTATCTAGTTCAGAAGAGAGCATAACCTTCGATCCCACCAACACATCCGTTCCAGTAGTCACTATCACCACAACAGGCATGGGGGTTTGCACCACCCCCACCACGACACTTGATGTTTCAGGAAATACGATTATCTCCGAAAGCCTTGCGGTAGGAAGCGTTTCGGGAAATTCTACTCTTGAGATTAATGGATCCCTCACGATGACGCCACAATTTGTGAGTTCCAATATCACTCTTGGTGGCTATAACACTGCACTAGTAGATTCGAGCAGTGGCAACATAACAGTAACACTTCCCGACGTCGCATCTTCTAGGGGGATGACCTACACAATTAAAAAGACCACTTTTAACAATACAGTAACCGTAAGCGGAGGTGGAACCCCTATCGATAGACAATCCCTGTTTCTGCTTTCCGGAACAGCTTCATCTTCCCAACTACCGATTCTTACTGTAGTCAGTGATGGATCAAGATGGCACAGCATGAACTCTACAGGAACGACTTGGTCGCCATCATGTGATAATCTCATTTTAGCGTGGTATGATCCCTCTGACAGCTCAACCATCACGAGTTTATCGGGTAACGTGAGTCAGTTATGGGATAAATCGAGCAACGAACTCCACCTTGCTCAGGCTACACCAGCAGACCAACCCGAAACCGACACGCGCTCGCTCAATGGCCTCAATATACTCGATTGTGTCGAGGGCGAGCACCTCATCTATGACCCTTTCCCTATCAATACAGGGGGCAACCTCATGGTATTTATGGTATACATTGTCGATATCGTTAATGGCACCGCTGATTGCATAATGAGCATGAACGCAACTCGTGACTGGCAAATTGACTCCTACGATGGCAGCGAATGGATAGGCAGAATCGAGCAAGATAATATCGGTGGCAGCAATGCTGTTTTACAAGGAGGGCCCTACAGCGGGCCCAGTATATTTTGTGCAGTTTTCGATATTAATCGAGGACTACTTCGCGGCATTATTGACGGGTATGATCGAGAAAATGATATTGACACTTACACCACAGCCATGGATTCATCAATGTATTTACGCGTATATGGTAATAGATCAGGTGCGCAGTTTCTTGACGGTGCATTTGGAGAGATCATTATTACGGCTGCGGTCGATGACCAAACTCGTCAGTGGTACGAAGGGTACCTTGCTCATAAATGGGGACTCACTGCCAACCTAGGGGCGTCACATCCTTATAAGAGCACGGCCCCATGAAACATCGGTATTACCTCTGTATGCATAAATGCCCTATGCTCATAAACAAAGCTTTCTGTGCTACTATCATGATTCTTTCGTGGAATCAGGTACTCCATTCAGCGTACATCAGCACTACGGGAAACATCAATTTTATTCATGACAATTCTCCAACCTCTGCTATGAATATTAACTCAACAGGCTTGGGTGTAGGAGTTAGCCCTTCAGCCAATCTCCATATCGAGGGAACAGCAGTAGTTAGCGGAAATATACATATCGGAACGGGCACAAGCTCATCTACTTTCACCTTAAACGGGAACATGTCCATGAGTATCGAAAGCGTCAACGCCGATACCACTCTTGGGGCAAATAGCCTCGTTTTTGTGGATACTTCATCAAGCAATATAACCCTTACACTCCCCTATGCCGCAAATGTAACCGGCAGGAATTATATCATCCGCAAAACAAGTGAATTTAATACCCTCACAATTAGTGGTGACAGTAATCTCATCGATAATAATTCGAAACAGTACCTTGCCCCATGCTCGACACCAACGTCAGGGGTATCCCTCTTAAGTCAAGGAGGTCAGTGGCATACCTTATGGGAACAGAGAATGGGGTGGACTCCAAGTGTGGACCCTTTGCTTACAGCATGGTTTGATTTTTCT
>JADGBV010000153.1 GCA_015231345.1 Planctomycetota bacterium | reverse complement strand
CCATGTGATGCCAATTATTGTTGAGCATTTCATTTGCTTTTTTCAGTTTTTCTAATGGCATATTTCGAGCCAGTGAATTGACCAAGTTTGATTCAACCAGTGCCGAAGTTAAGGTGTTACCCATGTTGTGCATAATTGATGAAAGGATATCAATCTGACCCGAATTATGAGCTTCCTCAATCATACGGCTTTGGAGTTTTTTAACTTCTATTGTGCGCTTTTCCACAATGCTTTCAAGATTGACCTTATGCTCATCCAGTTCTTTACATGTTTTCATTAACTCTTCGTTGCTTCTTTCTAGTTCTTTCGTTTTTGTGTGCACCAAAGATTCTAGGTTTTTTTGATAATTCCGGTTTTCTTTGATTAATTGTGCTTTCTCTAAAGCTTTCTCTATGGAAAAAGTAATAATGGACATGTCTTGAACTGGTTTTAAAATATAGTCCCAGGCTCCTAGCTGTAGTGCTTTGACGCTGTCTTTAATTTGACCCATGCCTGAAACCACAATGAGAGGTATGTCTGAGTTCAATTTTTGGATACGAGCGAGAACATCCAAACCATCCAATTCAGGCATGCGTAGATCCGTCATCACTAAGTCGGCGCCTTCACTCTCGAAAAGTTCCATGCCTACCAGACCATTATGTGCTTGTATGACCTTATAATTCATATCTTCAAGAAAACACGTCATGCTTTCTCTTAGAACTTCTTCATCATCAATAATGAGGATTTTGTGAGACACCAATTAGATAAGAAACACTGGAATATCAGGCATCATTCTACTGTGAGTATGACGAATTACTAGCTTGATTTTTAATATTCTTGAATTGTTAGCATAAAAGACTAAGTCTAAATGGAACATAAGGCTCTGATTTTATTTCTATGATATAAGCATTTTCTTAGACTCATTTCTCTGCTTTTCCATAAGTGGATATCATTACACTGCCATTCATGAAGTCGAAAAAAGAAAAATTAACCATTGCCTTGACCATGGGGGATCCTGCAGGAATCGGTCCTGAAATCGTCGCAAAAGTCATAAGTCAGGAGCTATTAAACAAAGCGAATATTGTGTTGATTGGTTGTCCTGAAATATTATTTGCTGCCATTTCGGAGTACAATAGAGAGTTTACTCCTATTGAATGTGTGAGTTTAACGCAGCTATCTCAAGAAGAAATTCCCGCCCTTAGCATTCTAGAAAGCTCAGAAAGAGCCACAAATCTTATTTTGAGAACACCTTCTGCAGAAGGAGGCCGTTTGGCTTTGGACGCTGTGAAATGCGCTACGGAATTATGTTTGCAGGGTTTAGCTCAAGCTATGGTCACAGCTCCTGTCTCAAAAGAAGCCATAGAAATGGGTGGCGTTTCTTTTACAGGGCATACGGAATATATCTCTGAGCTCTGTGGAGAATATGATGAAATGATGATGATGAGCTCCCCTCTCTTAAATGTTGGTTATGTGACCACACATGTTTCTTTGGCTAAGCTTCCCAGCATTTTGACGCGTGAATTGATTAAAAATCGCACACGATTAGTCTCTAATTTTTTAATTGAATCAGGCCATGCTAATACCCGCGTGGCACTTTGTGGTTTAAACCCTCATGCCGGGGAAAACGGTCTTTTCGGTCAAGAAGAGACTGAGATTATCATCCCAGCCATAAAATCCTTGCAAAAAGAGGGTCTTCTCTGTGATGGCCCATTTCCCGCTGATACCTTATTTGTCAAAAATTGCAGAGATCATTTTGGCGCCATTTTGGCCATGTACCATGACCAAGGAGGTATTCCATTTAAAATGTTATCTTTTGAAGATGGCGTGAATCATACTTTGGGTTTGCCCATCATCAGAACATCGGTCGATCATGGGACTGCTTGGGATTTGGTTGGGAAAAATAAAGCTCATACGGGTAGCCTCAAAGCTGCTGTAGAAATGGCTATTACACTTGCCGATAATCGCGAGTGAATGCTTCTTGAGTTACGTCTTGAACTGAGTTCCTTCTCAAGAAAGAATCAGATGCCAATTTTCAGAATTCTGCTGGTAAAATCAGTCTTCCTTTAAAATGAGCCTTTTAACAACATGGGAGTCAAATGACATTCGAAGAGCTATATAAAGTCATTCAGGATCGCAAAGAAAATTTGCCAGAAAATAGCAGCACGACAGAGATGATGACGAAGGGGCTCTCAATGATTCTCCCTAAACTCAATGAAGAAGGTTTTGAAGTGGCTCTTGCCCTTGAAACTCAAGGGAAAGATGAGGTTGCACTAGAAGTTTCTCAGTGTTTTTACTACCTCCTTTGTCTAGGTGTTTTTCTTGAGCAGAATTTCGAAAATATAGCACTTGAGCCGGATTTGGGTGAGCTTGGCGATAATAAACATGAACTTGCTAAATTAATCAGTCGTGAAATTGCCTCCATTTGCCACACTCCATGTTTAGCGACCATCAATAAACTGCCATCTCTCTTGTTGAAAGCTCTAGAGATTGGGGGAAGTGACCGCAACCACATGTTTACTTTTTTATAAGAAAAGAATCAAATGATCACTAGAGAACGCCTAGCTATTCCCAAAAAAGGACGTGTTTACGAACAGGTCATGAATCTCATGGTGGAGTCAGGCTTGCAATTGAAACGACGAGGCAGGTTGGACTTTTGTGTTTGTGAATCTTTAGGAATAGAAGTCTATTTTTTGCCAGCCAAGGATATTCCAAATGCAGTAGCCTCTGGAGCTATTCATTATGGTGTGACGGGGATTGATTTAATTCAGAATAGTCATGCTCAAGTGGATACTCATTTAAACTTAGGCATTGGTCGAGCACGAATGGTCTTAGCTAGCCCTGAAGCAAAACCATACAAGGATATCTCTAGTTTAAATGGCAAGAGGATAGGCAGTAGCTATACAGCTTTAGCCGAGAATTTTCTTAAAGAAAATGGTGTGAAAGATTATAAAATGGTCCACTTTGATGGAAGTGTGGAGATTCAAGTGGCTTTGGGTGTTGTGGATGCGATTGTAGATATCACAGAAACAGGTTCCTCTTTAGCTGCCAATAATTTAGAAATCCGTGAGACCATTCTTACTAGCGAGATGGTTCTTATTAGCAGTAAAGGTTATGAGGGGGATGTTTTAGACATCTTACTTAAACGAATTAAGCGTGTCATGCGTGGAAGGTCACACGTCATGTTGAAATTTAATATTTCCAATGACTTGATTGAGAAAGCCTGTAGCTTAAGTCATGGTATGTCTTCCCCAACAGTGAATCATCTTGCTGATGGTGATTGGGCTGCTCTAGAAGTGGCGATCGACAAGAAGGAACTTCATAGTTTGATGGATCAACTGATTCAGATGGGAGCTAAAGGTATATTATCCCATTCTCTCTCTTTGTGCGCTCCGGACTAAGACATTGGAAAGGGGTTTTAGTGGGGATACAATTGTTGCTCCCATTACCGCCCCTTCTTCAGCAAAAAGACAAGCTTTAAGGTTAAGCGGTCAGGACGTACCTGAGGTTTACGAGAAACTTTTCCCGAAGCAAGGGGTTTTTAAGTATTCTGCTCGTGAGTTATCTTTAAAACTTGATTTGGGTGATAATGAAGAAGTTGACCTGAAGCTTCTTGTTCTAACCATGCCCGATAAGTGCTCCTTTACTTTTGAACCGGTTCTAGAGCTCCATTTGCCAGCTAATGAATTCGTCTGCTCTAAGCTACTTGATCGACTTTATGCTTCAGGTGTGCGACCTGCCGAGCCTGGAGAATTTAGCCGCAGAGCTTTTTTAAATGGACGTTTAAATTTAAGCCAAACTCAAGGAATTGCCGCTCTTGTTGCTGCGACCAATGAGGAAGAAAGAAAGGAGGCATTAAGGGTGATGGCTTCTGCCGAAGGGGATCTCCTAGCTGACCTAAAAAAACTTTTATTTCGTTTTAGAAGAAATATTGAAGCCATTCTAGATTTTCCTGAGGAACCGGATATTGATGCAATGGAATTTCGCTGGCAAGAAGACTTGAGTCGTCTGGAGACTTTTTTGAGTTCCAAAGAAGGCAGTCGAGAACGCAAAGTCGATCGAGGGGCTCAGCTCTCGGTTTTAGTGTTAGGGCCAGCGAATGCAGGTAAGAGCAGCTTATTGAAATGTCTTATTCCAGGAGCCTTACCTGTTGTAACCCATATGCCCGGAACAACCCTTGATCTTGTGCCCTATCAGTTGGATCTTGGGAAACATTCCGTTATTCTTTACGATAGTCCAGGTTTTAAAGAAGCGGAGAACGCATTAGACGCACAAAGTTTAGCGAAGTTAGAGAAACGTCTTCATGCCTTCGATGCCTACCTTATTTTAAATCCTGCTGACGATGACTCTTTTGCTGCTCCAAAGAATTTACCTGAGCATTGCCCTAAGTTGCTTCTGAGGTCGAAAGCCGATTTACTTAAAGGCCAGCATAATCTCAATCCAGGGGAATTGCCTTTTTCCTCTTTGATGCATTTAGGTTGGGATGAGTTAAAAGATTGGTTAAGTGCCAGAGCAAAAGATTATGCTAAGCGTAGCTTATCACCTTGGAATGCCTTGGAGAAAAGGGTTCTTAGTAAAACGAAAGACTGTATGCCCGTATTGAAGGAATTGCTCTTAAACGAATGCCCTAGTGAGGACTTGGCTGCTTATGAATTAGACGAGCTTTTGGAAAACCTCAATGCTTTAATTTATGGTGATGGTGGTAGCGAGGCTCTATTGGATAGTATATTCAGAGATTTTTGTATCGGAAAATAAATTGTATTATGGTTAATCCTGCTCCTCTTTTTAAACTTGCAACTGATTACTGGCATAGCCGTGCTTTTTTGGCTGCTGTGCACATTGGCCTATTCAATGAATTGGGCTCAGAAGGTTTGCCTCTGGGAAAGCTTTCTGAACTCACAGAGATACCTGAAACAAAACTTAAAGTTTTGTTGGGAGCGCTAAGAGAGCTGAACCTTGTGGAAGAATGTGAACTTACGGGGGATATCCGACCTACAGAGCTTAGTTCAATTTATCTCAATCCTGAAAGTCCGGCATACTTGGGTGAGTCCTTAGAGTACTCTCGTGAGATGTTTCCTCTATGGGATAAGCTAGAGCAACGTCTCAGAAGTTCTGATGAACCTACCAGACCCAGTAAAGAAGATACTCCCGGTTTCCTCCGCAGTATGCATAATCGGGCTTCGATTATTATTCCATCGGTACTGCCTTTTCTTAAAGTCGATCCTGCAGATAGGGTTTTAGATTTGGCGGCGGGTGCTGGTAGTTGGTCTTTGGCTTTACAGAAGGAGAAAGGGCTTGAGTCGCCAACACTTTTAGAGCAAGTTGAGTTGGCTTCTGAAATGCAAAGCTTCATTCAAAGTCAAGGCATGTTGAATGCAGAGTATATTCCTGCTGACTACAGGCATTGGCAAAATGATAGGCAGTTTGATAAAATCTTATACTTTGGGGCTCTACATCAAGAGCCAGAATCTTATCGCCAAGAATTATTTCTTCGTTTCCTTGAATGGCTAAAACCAGGTGGGACTCTTTATGTGCTCGATTTATTTGTCTCTAAGAATGAAAAAAATTGCCTTTTCGGCTACCTCTTTGGTCTCAATATGATTCTGACCAGTGGGGGAGGGATTCATTCTTTAGAGTCCACAAACGACGACATAAAATCCTTACCTGGGGTCGACTCTCTGACTCCTCATAGAATTCCTGGGGAATTACCTTACTTTCTGATCGAAGTCACTAAAAACTAGTAGTTGGTTGCTCTTTCGTCAGATTCGAATTTGCTACTTGTTTTTCTTTTTCTTCTTACTTTCTGAATATTTGGTAATAGCAGACTGCCAGTTACTTAAAAGTTGAGTGATGGTTTTCACTTTGACAGGCTTGCTTATATAATCGTCCATGCCGATATTGAGGCATTTTTCTTTGTCACCCACCAAGGCATTAGCTGTAATAGCAAATATCGGTATGCGGGATTTTTTTCCTTCCAATTCTCGAATTTTGATGGTGGCGTCAAAACCACTTAATGTTGGCATTTGGCAATCCATAAAAATGAGGTCGAAGTCTTCCTTTTGAAATTTTTCGACAGCTAGATCGCCGTCTTCGGCGACGACTGTTGATATATTATGTTTAGCTAACATCCTTTTCAGGATTTTTTGATTAATTTTATTATCTTCAGCCACTAAAGCTTTAAAAGAGGGTAAGGGAGGAGCCTCATTGTTACTCCAACCTTCAGCTAGGCTATGCTGAGTTACTAGTTTGTCTTGAGGAATGCGCCCTGCAGCTAGGGTGAGTAAGGTTTTGTGAAGTATGGTTTGTCTTACTGGTTGAGGTAGGTAGGCAGCGACTCCGGCTTCCCTCATTACTTGAGCATCCCCTCTTTGGCTAACGGATGTCGTACGAATAACCTTGCAGTTCATGATGGCAAGGCGAGCCGTTAGTAACTTAAGCTGCCTGTCGTCAATGCCCTCTTTTATTATAGTATCATCAACAATACAGAAGTTGTAGTTGTCTTTTTCGTCGTTAATGTTTTGAATGCACTCATGTGCTTTTTCTAAGCTTTTAACCCAAGTGATGGTTAGGCCCCAATGTTTGAGGTGCTCTCTTAATACTTTTTTGAACGTATGTGAACTTACAAGGCAGAGAATATTTTTGTTCTGTAGTAGGGTTAGGTCAACCTCGACATTATTAGGGTTGGTGTCTAAAGGAAAGGGGATTTTGATTGAAAAAACAGAGCCGTCACCTAGACGACTGCGCACGTCTATTTTGCCATTCATGAGTTGACTAAGTTGTTTGCTGATCGATAAGCCAAGGCCTGTGCCACCGTACTCTCGTGTTGTTGAGGTGTCAGCTTGTGTGAAAGAGTCAAAAATGAGATCTAGTTTCTCGTCATCTATACCGATGCCAGTATCGCTCACTTCAATGAGAATTTCTGCCTCTTTACCACGGTGAGAGGCGCAGTGGGCTTCTACCATGACTAAGCCTTCTTCGGTGAACTTAATGGCATTATTAACGAAGTTTACGATGATTTGCCTAATGCGGCTAGGGTCTCCAATTAAATAGCGTGGGCAATCTGTAGAGTAATTAACTATAAGGTCTAAATCTTTCTCTGCGGCTTTAGGGTTGAGTTGAGCGCAGGTGCGCTCTATGAGCACACATAGATCGAATGGGATGATTTCTAGATTCATTTTCCCGGCTTCGACTTTTGAAAAATCCAAGATATCATTAATTACAGCCAAAAGGTGTTCGGCAGAATTCATGATACTGCCCGAAAACTCTTTTTGCTCTGTATTTAAATTTGTTTGTTCGAGGAGTTCCGTCATGCCCACTATTCCATTCATGGGCGTTCTGATTTCATGACTCATATTAGCCAGAAATTCACTTTTCATGCGGCTCGCTTCTTCTGCTTTATCTTTGGCTTTAAGAAGTTCATCTTCAAAATGAACTCTTTCACTTATATCTCGGATGAGGCCGACAGTCCCCTGGAAAGGTTCTGCCTCTGAGATTCTGCCAACTTCGTTGACTCCGGTGCAATTTACTTCGCCAAAAGCATTGATAGTGGCGAGGATGGAAGGGTTGGTTACTTCGCAATGATCTTTCTTGATCAAGCGCACATGAAGGTTGCGAGTCATGCGCGCACCTGTGCGGCGTTCGTCTAAGAGTTTAGGGGCGTCTTCATCACCAGTGACTTTTCCTTTATAATCAGCTAGAACATTGGTTGAATGGGACTTTTTATAATCATCCTCATGTATGAATTCACTCAAATCTTTCCCGATAAGTTCATCAGGGCTATAGCCTAAAATTCTTACAGCTTCGTTGATATAAACAATTTTTGAGTCATGATCGATTTTATAGACGATGTCAGGGATGGCTGAGAGGAGGTTTTTATACTGCCTGACTTGTTCTTTGAGTGCCTGATTGGTTTGGACTTGCTCCCACAACTTGCTAACGACATTGATGAATTCGTCCACTGTAAAGGGTTTATCTAGATATTCATCTACTCCTGCATGAATGGCTGAGATGATAAGATCTTTTTTGCCAAAAGAGGTGATGAGCACGTACTTGGCATGAGGCTGTAGGCTCATGGCTCTTTTAAAGAGCTCCAAGCCACTCATTCGGTCAATTTTGTAGTCTGCTACAACAATATCGTATGTATTAGCTTCTAATTCTTCTAAAGCTCTTTTGGTGCTATATGCGTAATCGGGTTCGCTAAATTTATGAGAGCTTTTTAGGTAAGCTGATATGAGTGTGACAATATCGGGATCGTCATCTATAACTAAAATACGTGGAGTATTCAAGTGAAGCGCTCAAAGTGAGAAAGTGATAATTTTAGCTTATCCCTTTCAAAAGCAATGAAAAAAAGAAGCCCATCCTTTAGAAAAGGAAAGGCTAATATTTAAGAATTCGAGAATCATACTGCCTAAAAATGAAATTAGGCAGTATGATAATTAGGAAATTAATGAGATATTTCTAAGCGAGCGCCTTTCGCTTGGC
>JADGBV010000152.1 GCA_015231345.1 Planctomycetota bacterium | reverse complement strand
CGGCCCTGGTGACAGCCTTTTTAAATGCTGGTCCTACAGCGATCTTTTTTATTCCAATCGTGATGCACTCTCATTATGCTTCTTTTAGTGATATTGGTTGGTGGGCACTTTCTCTTGGTGTTCTTGCTGGTTCTAGCGCCACCTTGACGGGCGCAACTGCTGGAATTGTATCTCAAACTATACTTGAAGACTCAGATGTCTCCCTTTCAAGTTCTGAGAATAAACTGACCTTTCAAAATTATAGTTACCGAGGAGTCCCCATAGCTCTGATTATGTTGGTTCTTTCAAGTATATATATAGCTATATTGAGTAGGCTTCCGGGTCAGATATAGCATGCGTCTTCCACAGACATCGAGCTCTCCTCACCCGATCAAACTATCTTTGATCTGGGGTTTGATGGGAGTGTGCTTGATTGCCATGCTTGTGCCTCAGTATACCGTTACTCCAGGGACACCAGTTGCGCCCGTCCCACCGGGAGGTATTCTTCCCGATCACCCCTCTGCCTTTATTGTGTGTTTGGTTGGGCTCTCCATAGGGTGTTATGGAACGATTGTGGGAATCGGAGGTGGGCCTTTGATTCTTCCAACGATGATGTATTTCTATGGCTGGGAACCGGAGGTTCTGGTGGCTTCATCTCTCTTCGTTGTTTTTTTAAATGCGACTTCAGGGACCATAGGTTATTACCGGCAGAAGAGAATTGATTATATTGGTGGCGTTAGGTTGGCTGCTGCAGCTATTCCAGCTGCTGTGATTATGGGTATTATCCATCACCTTTTTGCTGTCCCCGCCTTTGATGTTATTTTCGGCATATTTCTTCTTCTGCTCGCAGTGTATTCGTTGGTGAAGGTTAAAAAATTGACTCGCCCTGGAATTTTAGTGCCGGAAATGATTAAACCTCATTTTCGTAAACTAGATGTTCTTGACGCTTTTGGTGAAAAATACACTCTCTGGGTCGATGATAAAACCGGCGCCATTTGCTGTGTATTTATGGGCGCCCTCGTAGGCTTTCTTGGAATTGGCGGTGGTGTACTACAAGTGCCACTTTTGGTTTTTGTTCTTAATTACCCCGTGCATTTAGCGACAGCCACGAGTCATTTTATTACGATGATTGTGAGTTTTGTTGCATTGATTCCTCATTTATATTTGGGAAATGTATTCTTCGATGAAACAATCTGGATGGGTTCTGGTGTGGTCGTCGGGGCACAGTTGGGTGCTTGGTTAGCTCCGAGGATCAAATCTTCACTAATTATATACCTTTTTATCGTTATCATTTTTGTGTTTGCAGCCAAAATGCTGTTTCACCTATAGGTAGACCATATGAGCGGAAAAGAAATCATGAACATTGTTGGTATCGGAATTGTTGTTCTGATACTGTACGCCTGCTTTGCGACGGCAACAAAGAAAGAGCAGGTTGGAGAGTTTATGCAGAATGTCGCTCCTCCACTTACGCAAGGCCTGCGTATGCCAAAAGCTGCTCAACAGATGCAGGAGCGTTGGAAGCATCCGATGCAAAGGATGGGTGGACCCATGTTTGGGCAAGGTCAAGGGCAGGAACCTGTAGAACCACCCGCACCGCAAAGGCAAAGACAGCAGCCACGTCAGCCTCAACAATTAGAAAACCAGAATCAGGGTGGATGGAGCTGGAGTCAGCCCTTGTTTCCCATTGCTCAGACAACTCAAGTGCAAAGAAATAATAATCCTCCAGGAATCAATAAACCAATGCTTGTGAAGCAACTGGGGCTTGAAATGGCGCCTTCGACGGGGGGGAAAGTCCGCGTCAATAGGGTTATGGGTGCATCGTGGGCTATGAAGGCCGGGTTGCAACCGGGTGATGTTATATTGAGTTTTAACAGAAAGAGCGTTAAAAGTGTGGATCATTTTCAAAGGATAATTAGTGCGCTTACGCCAGAAATGGATTACTCTATAAAAATACTCAGGAATGATCGTGCAAAAAAATTATTGGTCACCGTAGGCGAAGGAGATATGACGGGTTTTGCCCCATTTCCTCAGCAGGGTGTTTCTGGCGCTCAACCGGCTGCCTTTGCAAATCCAGTGCAGAATTTTGTATGCCCACAGTGTGCTCAAAACGTAGCTCCGGCGTGCCCTCAATGTCAACGAGCTTTGCAACGAATTCGTTGACCTAGTGACTCTATGCTTGCTCAGAACTCTGATGGTCTCCGTGAGATGATTTTTCCGAAGGAAAAAAAATTGTTCATGGTGCTCATTGCAGCGACCCTTCTTCTTACGGGACGTTCATTGTATGAAGCGGCTTACCCGGGGTTTAAGCAAGGGGATCAGGCCCGTTTTGTTGCTATTTGTTCAACTGGAGCAGATATTCAAAGTCCAGTATCCTATCTTTTTGGGCGTGCGCCATGGTTTATTATTTGTGATCGCATGAATCAAACTTTCCGAAGTGTGATGAATCCCTATGTTGAAGCTCCTCACGCTGCTGGATTAAAATCAGCGCAGTTATTAACGACTTATAATATTGATGCTGTGGTGGGAAACAATGTGGGCTTTGAACCGGCACGTGTGTTTCAGCAAGACAATATAGATATCTACTCTGGCGTTAAAAATACAGTGTGGGAAACACTTCTCGCTTACCCTGATGGTTTGACAGGACTTAAAGGCGAAAATGTTCCTGCTCATTTTGGCATTACGGGAAGCAAAGCTCAGGTGCCCTGCACCTCTTTTGAGGCTCGTGCAAATATCAAAAATATAGTACAGGGAAGCTACCTTATTTGTGAAAAATGTCAATATCGAGAAGCTCTGGATAGTACATCTCAAAGCCCTCCTAATTCCAGGTGCCCTCTGTGTAATGCAAAGGTCTTTAAGGTTATTAGTGTGGCGGCTCCCCCTCAAGTGAACGGCGTTGACCCAAAAATCAAGGTTTTGTGATGGGTATATCCATAGATAAAATAAAAGAAAAAGACCTCTCCTGCATGGTGATTGGAGCAGTCTTTTTTCTTCTTTTCACTACGTGCTTTTTATCGTACTCTTTGGTGAAATATAAATCACTCGCGAATAAGTCGCTTGTGCAAAAGAGTGTAACGATGAAAGTTATCCAGCATAATATTAAAGCTGTATGTCCAAAGTGTGGTTTTAAGGGAGTCCCTACTTGTCCACAGTGTAATGTTTCGATGTATTGGAATGGCTATCAGGGGACATTTCTCTGTTCCTCATGCGGAAAAGGAGGTTTTCCTCTTTGCAGAAAATGTGGACATCATATGAGTTGGATTGAGGTGATGCGATGAGTCGGTGGAAACTCTATGCAGGGTTCTTTTTTATTATGATTATTTTTTTGATTACAGGTAATCAGAAAAACGATATACTCTCCATACAGGATGCTGGCGCAAGTATGTGTTTATCCTGCATTGGCTTGGAGTAAGAGCGATGAATCTGGATAGCCTCAGACGTATTGTTCAATACTTGACACTGTTGATTAGTAATTGCTATTTAGGCTTTGTTTCCACGAAACAGGTTTATCAAGGCAGTTTGAAAAGCAGTTGTGTGCCTTTTTTGCACTGCCACACCTGTCCTTCTGCACTATTTTCTTGCCCCGTCGGTATTGTGCAGCATTTTGTTACTCAGCGTAGTCTTCCTTATACACTCTTAGCCTATCTCATTTCAGTTGGGATTTCTGTGGGAAGTATGGCGTGTGGGTGGTTATGTCCCTTTGGACTTCTTCAGGATCTTATGTACAAAATAAAAAGTGTGAAGCTAAGCATACCTCATCAGCTTTCCCACTTTAGGTACTTTATTCTCTTTTTCCTAGTGCTTTTGATTCCTCTTATAACCCAGGAAACCTGGTATTGCAAGCTCTGTCCTGCGGGTACTCTGGAGGCAGCTTTGCCATGGGTGCTTTGGAATCCTATAATGCCTCTTTATAACGAGCCTGTTGCACAAAATGGAAATTTAGGTGTTCTTTTTATCGTTAAAATTGGTATTTTAGTTGCCCTTCTTGGTGCGATGACTGCATCAAAGCGGGTGTTCTGTCGTACGCTCTGTCCTCTTGGGGCCATTTTTGGGTTGTTTAATAAAATTAGCTTACTTTCCCTTTCAGTAGATAAAGCAAATTGTACTTCTTGCGATGACTGTGTAACAAAATGCCCTGTCGATCTTAATGTAAGCGATAACCCTAATGCCTCCACTTGCGTGCGTTGCATGAAGTGTCTTGAATGTGATAATGTGAGTCTTGATATTGCTGGTTTTATGAAAAATAAAACCCCAACGGTCTCTGCTCAGGGCGAATCAAATCAGGCTAAACCTATGGCAAAGGAGTCGTGATAAAATGTCTCTTTCGCAAACCAAAACCTCTTATGTGATTCTCGCGTTTATGGCGTTATTCAGCATTGCTGGTTTGGTGATTGTTAACTACCTCGGCGCCGTGGAAAACCATAATAAAAAAATATGGTTAGGAATCGAAGTGATTGAGGTTAATTCAGCAATTCAGCAGAGGTATGGAATTCACCTTTCGGGAGGGCAATTGGTCTCCCGCGTTTTTAAGGGATCGCCGGCAGAAATGGCGGGAATTAAAACGGGTGATGTTATCAGACGCTGGAATGGTGTAAGTATTACGAATCAGTCTCAGTTCGAGAAAATGATATGGAAAAGTCAGGTGAATGAACTTGTTACGCTGGGAGGGCGTCGCCAAGGTGTCCTCAAAGTATTTAAAATTCGCTTAGCCAATCGCCCGGGGACATTTTAAATGATTAATACCTGTATGTTTTTTATTAGTATGAATAGCTTTAAAAAGAATATTCTTAGGAGTGTGTCATGAAACAAAGACCAGATCAAAATACGAGTTGCGCAACAGATTCTGATACGTGTGGCGAAACTGATTGTTCTGATAGCCCAAGTTGTGCTAAAAGTCAGTCAAAGCTCTGGTTGTATGCGGGTTTCTGCGTTATTGGCATGATCGTGATTGCAACTGTGAGTCTTTTTAGTGGTTTTGATGGAAACGACCCTCTTAAAGACAATATGACTCCAATGACTGCCCAACCAGGGGCTGTGCCATTACAAACTCCGGCTCAGCCGGCTGCGTTTACTCCTCCTCCTCCGGCTTGTGCAACGTGCCCAACGGTCCCCCAGTGTTTCCCTGGCACTCCACAACAGCCTCAGGCAGTAGCCTTTAATGGTCAAAATAATATGGCCTATCCGCAAACTCCTCAACATTTCGCTCAGGGACAGGGCCAGACTGCTTATGCCCCTAACTATTCTTATGGTGGAGTACCTTCACCGATGCCGCAGAATAATAGCAGTCTTCCCATCGCTTTTCAGCGCACAACCCCTCAGGCGCAAAAGAATGCGGCCAATGGCAATGCGCTTCCCATAGGACGGGAGGCTCCCATGCCTCATGGTTACAGAGGACTGTGCTCAAGTTGCCATGTCATTAAATCTGTTGTTCCCATATTCAGAGATGCTGTGATGCCACATACTTACCGTGGCGTGTGTTCAAATTGCCACTCTATCAATCCTGATGTCGCCATTACCCCAAAGTCAGTGATGCCACATAATTTCAGGGGAGTCTGTATCAATTGTCACGAAGTTACAGCGAAGTAGGGCCTAAGGTGTTGACTGGCGTAATGATTTTACTTCTGCCTCAAGGTTTGGTGCGGTTCTGATGAATCAATCAGCACATGAATCAAATGAGAAGATTGTTTACTCTCTTCTTATGTTCTTTATCTGTACTTTTATCGGGCAGGTGACCTTCGGCAGTTTGTGTGGGTCAAATGCCCAGTTGTTCACTGGTTTGATGGCTCTTTTTGGCGTTGTTTTTGCCACGATTTTACTCATAAGATTGAGAGAAAATACTGCAACTAAAAACAGTTGGTTTGATATTAGTGCTGGCAAACTGGAGTTTTTTATCGCTTTGGCAATTTCATCGATTATTGTTATCGCGAGTGCTTTTATTCTTTTCTTTACTCTTCATATTATCCTTGCCCATACGATAATAGCGCCGGATTTACTATCGGCCTGGACCTCTTTACTCTTTGCTGCTATTACTTGGTTCTTTTTGGTTAAAGTTCAGCCAGACATGGAGAGCCTTGAAGAGGAAGACGCTCAAGGCTTTCGGATTGTTATGAATAGTCTTTTCTTTGCATCAATGTTGTCATTGCTTGGCGTTGTTATTTCACGCAGTTTTATTGTCGTTATGGACAATCTTTTTGCGATTCTTTTTTCTTTCTGCACAGCGGGCTATAGTATTTTCTATCTTTATAAATCGTTTAAAGGGCTTATGGACGCTTCGTGTCACCGTGATATCGTGAATCATGTGACTGAGCATTTGAATGCCGTAGACCCAGATATAGATATTGAGGAATTAACGATGACACAAGTCGGAAAGGTCGTCGAAGTTCTCTTTGTTATTATTGTACCCCATGACCTTTCACTAAAAGAAGCAAAAAATTATGTGAGGAAGTATAAAGGCGAGGTTGCCTCTGTGCTTTCGGACTCACACGAAACACATATAGGTTTTAAAAGAATGCAGGGTTCAGCCTCATGAAGATGCGACCAACAAATAACCTGCCTGAGGGTTGTAGTGACTGCTTAAACTGCTCTGATAAAATAATGCTATGGAGCATTGGAGGGAGCTTCTTTCTTGCCATCATTAAATTGCTTGGTGGGGTTTATTCGTCGAGCTCTGGCTTAATGGCAGATGGAATTCAGTCGCTCTCCTGTGTGATCGGGAGTACGATCATAATGTTTAGCATACGCATTTCCAAAAAGCAAAAAGACATGCATTTCCCTTTTGGGTATGGAAAGGTTGAGTACCTCGTATCAATGATCATATTCAGTTTATTGATGGGGCTAGGGGTCTATATCTCTGGGTCAAGTTTACTTCTTATGCTTAATGGTAATTATGATATTCCGGGAGTGAGTGGTGTGCCCATTGCTGCTATTTCAATATTTGTGAATTTTTTAATTTATAAATACAGTATTTGTGCAGGAAAAAAGACCGGTAGTAATGGTATGATTGCTAATGCATATCAGGCTAAAGCTGATTTATACTCTTCCACAGCTGTTCTTGCAGGAATAGCTTTGGCACAACTGGGTACTGTTTTCGCTATTTGCGATCCCCTTGCTGCTTTTGCTGTAGGCCTTCTTATTATTAAGGATGGAGTGACGCATTGGAAGCAGAATCTGCAGGTCATTTTGGATAAAGTGCCTGACCCAGAATACCGGTCTAAACTTCAAGCCTTGGTTCTTAATGAACCACTCGGAGCAACTCTTGAATATGTAAGACTGAAAAGAACCGGTGAAAAGTACTGGTTGGGTATGGGGTTGAATGTGTCTGATGGGGGAGGACTTGACGTACTAGAAGAAACAACTTCTCACTTGAAATCTGTTCTCCATAGTAGAATGTCATGGATTGGTCATGTTGAATTCTTTTTGAATGTTCCTGATGAGCCTGTTATAGCAGCACCTCTCTCTGATACGGATAGTAGTGAAGATGAAACTCAGAAAAGTTGAAGAAAAAACTGAACAGAACCTCGCTAAAAAAGCTGGACAGGTTCTCGGCGTAACCATTGCCAATAGCCGTAAGGCTGTTGATGTCAGTACCGAAGGCGCAAAATCAGTTGTGCAGGGTGCTCTCGATTTATTTACCACGAAATCGCTCTCTCGTGAGATTTCTTCAAGCGATAAAGCTTCTCCCTCTGGAGAAAAAGCTTCCCCCAAAACCAAGGCTGAGAAGCCCAAGGGCACTCCTCCTCAGAGCGAGAAACAAGAAGTGGGGAATGAGCATTTATACGAAGAACTTACCCGTGTTCATCGGGAAAAAAGTGAATTGCAAGAAAGTTCCTTTCAAACAAGAGAGGCAGAGCTCTTGGTGCAATTGCGTGAGGCTCACCATATGCGTGACGAGGCTTTTCGTGCCTATGAAGACATCAAAAATACAGCTGAGTCAACCAAAGAAAGCTTAGGATCTGAAAAAGATCGAGCCCTAGTGGATAAGCAAGAATTAACGGAAACTGTTGGTGCCTTGAAAAATGAACTAACTGAAGCTCGGGCAGGCTTAGATTTGCTAAAAGCTGAGGCTCGTGCTAAGGATGTAGAGTTCGACTCAACTCAACAGAAACTGAAAGAGACTCAAGACGCTTTAGCACAGCTACAAGCTGAGAGAGATAAGGGGCAAAGTGAGAGTGACAATCGTGTTTGTAGCCTTGAGGAAGAGAGGGACCAACTAGCTTCAGAACTGACTCGAAAGAAAGCTTTGATTATGGATCAGGAATGTGAACTGCTGCAATTAAGAGGAGACTTAAGTGAGATTTCTACTGCGCTTGAGTCTGTGAAGTATCGTGACATTCAAGGCTCTAAGAGCCAAGTGCCAGAGGCACAGGCAGAGCCTGAACCAGCGCAGCCCGAGCCCGAATTAGCGCAGCCCGAACCCGAGCCAGCGCAGCCCGAGCCCGAAGCAGCACAGCCCGCGCCACCAGCGGCGCACCCGGCGGCCGCACCCGCACCAGAAAAAAAACCAGCGGCCCCCGAACCAGCAAGACCCAC
>JADGBV010000151.1 GCA_015231345.1 Planctomycetota bacterium | reverse complement strand
TTTGAAGGTAGAAAATGACATATTGTAAAAAAGCAAAACAAGAGGGTAATAGCCCTACAGGGCATACGCCCTTATTTAGAATAACTCTTTTACCAGGATGACTATAAAAAGGCTCAGGAGGAATATGCGGAATGACATCGCCCGTATTAACCACTCGAAAATGGGGACCAGATACTTTTGCATTGAGTTGTTCTTGAAAACTCGCATTACCAGGGCGCGGACTAGCAAAGGTATATAAACCATAAACAGGGTAGCCATTTTCCATAAGCATACCTGCACATATAGAAGATAGCGCACCACCCAAGCTATAACCTGTAATCCATAATTTCTTGTGGTTAAGCTCAGCAGTATCTACAAGATTAGTGAGACCGATAAGAGCGGGAAAAAGCGCATCTTGAAAACCTTCGTGGACTTTTGTTCCCTCAAGGGGACCAGGATCATAAACAGCTTGAAAATTACCTAACCAATCATTAAGATCATCGGAACCACGAAAAACAATGACAACATTCTCCTCATTTGCCATCACATAATACTGGGTATGGATATCGGGTTCTTTGACGATACTGCGAAAACCTATTAAAGAGTAGCCACAATTTTTAATAACCCTTGCAAGAACATCTTCATTGTCTTCATACGCCAAATCGCAAGCAATAGCTAAAGACAAAGCGTTTTGCTCATCGTAGCTTTCGACCTGCCGCAAAGCTGAAAAATATTTAGTATAATCCAAAGCAATCACCTTAACTATGCTTCAATCTCAAACTAAATGCCCCAGACCAATATCATAGCAAAAAAAAAGCCGACATTTTGCCGGCTTTCAAAATTAGTCTATGCCGAACTGTCAGAAAGCAGATTCTGCTCTCATAGCAGCTCGTGTATTTTGTGCTGCGCATGATCCACACACGCGGTTACCGTAATGAGCACTTAAAAAAGTCGTGCCACACTTCAAACACGCCCGCTTTTTCTTAGGCGTGGCTGGCCTTACCAGCGTATAAAAATACGAGTCTTCAATGACCCTGTCTGTCTTAGCAACTCCAGGCATTACTTCTCCCTCAAAAAAAATTAATGCACGTTAAGACATCATTCTAATTGGTCCCTCCCAAGTCAAGAACTTTTTCTAAAAAAGGTTTTCTGTTCTTTTTAAGCGATTTTTAAAGATATTGAAACCTTAAAAATAGCTTATGGAATAAGGGAATTATAAGCTAAGGGCTGGGTAGCTGAAAGGTTTTGGTTTTCGGGCTCATGGGGCTTATGATTTCTTTTTCTTCATCTTTAGCCTCAGGCAACATTCGCAAACCTTTAATAGAGCTCTCTACAGAAGAGCGGTCTTCTGCTTGTTTGCTGCCTCTTATAATAGGAATCTCCACGGAAGAGCGGCCTTCTCCTAGCTTACCGCTTCCAAAAGCAGCCTCATTGTTGAGTGAAGCTTTGCCTGAATCTCCATGGTTCGACTCTTCATTTCCATTAAGCAAATCATTAGCCTTCAAAGGAGTGGAGCCATCAGCTCTTTGCCTAGAAGGCAAAGGCGGCACTTTGTTAATTTCGCCTATATGAATAGAAGATTCAGATTCGCTTGCCTTAAAAGCCTGAAATATACTTGAGCTGCCCTCCTTCTTATTGGATCGGAGAGATGAATTCTCGCGACTCACATTTTCTTTCTGAGAAAACCCCTCTAGCTCCTCCTCAGAGAAACTTGAGACCTCACTTGCCTCTCCCTTCTCTTGAAGTGTCCCTAGCGAAGACTCAAATCCCCCACTTGCAGCAGAAGAAGCCTCTTTTTTATTAATAAGCGAGCCATCTATATATTCATGCCAAACAAAATGCAGCAAAGCGCCACACCCTAAAAGAAGTATGCAAAGCAAACTCCCCTTCAAAAAACCAATTCTGCTCTCAGGTGGACTGGAATTCCGATCCAAAACCAAGCTTTGCTCATCAAGGCTCAAGCCATGCTCTTTTAAGAAACTGACTTCCTTTTGAAGCTGAATAATTTTATCTTCTAAAGAACCTGCCGGATCTTTTTTCTGTTGACTTGCTTTTTTTGATGGGGCCATTTGGAGATATGGTGAAGGCCCCTACAATTTCTCAAGAAAAACTGTCCATAAATAAGTGTGAATAGAAGCAAAAAAACCCTCATTCCCTTTCATTCCCTAGGAGAGTACCGCCTCCACACCCATAAAATTAAAGGCGAAGAGTTGGGGCCAAAACAAATTTTCAATTGCAGCATTCGTAATGCCGACGAATTACGCAGTGAACGAATTGAACTTTATGAAGGAGAAGAGCTCCATTTCCAGAGCTTAGAGAATAAAGAGACAGCTTTGCTCCGCTTTGATGAAAATGGACTCTGGGCATGGCAAAACATTCAAAAAATCTGGTGGCCCCTTAGAAGTCAAAGAATCAGCCTTGATCTGGACAAAAAGGGGGGGGCAAGGGTGCGATATTTGGACCAATAAGAGCTGCAAGATAAGCTTAAGGGAGTTTACAGACAACAGCTTTCCTTATTTTGCACTGATGAGTATTCAATACAGAGAAAAATTACCCGCACCCGATCACCTTATCGATGAGTTGCCTCTTAGCCCCAAGCTAAAAGCAATAAAAGTTGAGCGAGATGCAGAGTTAGCGAAAATATTTAATGGTGAATCAGATAAACTAGCCCTAATCGTTGGGCCCTGCTCCGCAGACAACGAAGATGCCGTAGTGGAATACGTTAACCGACTCGCTAAAGTCAACGATGAAGTGAAAGACAAGCTCATGCTTATTCCACGCATCTACACCAATAAGCCTCGTACCACAGGCGAAGGCTACAAAGGAATTGCCCACCAAGCTGACCCACAAGGTGTCCCAAATATTGCCGAAGGCCTTAAAGCCATGCGAAAAATGCATATTCGCGTTTTTGAAAGCACGGGACTTTCAGTTGCCGACGAAATGCTCTACCCAGGAAACTACCCTTACCTTGAAGACCTTTTGAGCTACGTCGCCGTAGGAGCAAGATCTGTTGAGAACCAAGAGCACCGCCTTACCATTAGCGGCCTAGATATTCCCGCCGGCATGAAAAACCCAACGAGTGGCGACTTACGGATCATGCTTAATTCTGTTCATGCAGCCCAAATCCCACACGACTTTATTTACAAAGCTCACCGCGTTGAAACGTCGGGAAATCCATTAGCGCACTGTATTTTACGAGGTGCAGTCAATAAATTTGGCCAGAATATTCCCAATTACCACTACGAAGATTTATTAAAATGTGCAGAACTTTACGCAAGCACGAAACTCAAAAATCCAGCCATTATTGTGGATACAAACCACGCTAACTCCAATAAAGTATTTAAAGAACAGGTTCGCATAGCCCTAGAAACTTTAAGGTCTAGGCAATACTCCAGTGATGTAAAGCAAATTGTCAAAGGCTTTATGATTGAAAGCTACCTTGAAGAAGGAAGCCAAAAATCTGATTGTGGAGTCTATGGCAGATCCATTACCGACCCTTGTCTAGGCTGGGAAGATTCAGAAGTTCTTATTAAAGAAATAGCCGCAAATATCTAAGTAAAATAGCACCATAAATGCCACAAATACCACCATTAAATTATCAACCCGAGAATCTTCCACGCGAGAAAGAGCGCCACTACATTTCGGCGAGCGATGAAGATATTGGGGAGATGCTCGGACTACTGGACCTGAAAAGCTTAGACGAGCTTTTTAACCATATCCCGCAAGATATTCGCAAAGAAGGTAAACTCGCCATGGCCGACGAAATGGCTTATGACGAACTCCTCCAGCATGTCGTGGACCTTGCCAATAAAAACAATATCCCAAAAAGTAGCTTTATAGGTCATGGCTTGCCTCACTTAAAAGCCCCAGAAATCAGCAATCACGTTTTGGGACTCAGACAACTCACAACGGCTTATACCCCTTACCAACCCGAACGTAGCCAAGGCACACTGATGACTCACTGGATTTACCAGAGTCTTATGAGTATGATCACTGGCTTCGAAGCCATCAATGTCAGCATGTATGACCGCTCGACGACTCTTCACGAAGCTTTACTCGTTGGCCTGCGCTTCAAAAAGAAAAAGAACACCTGCCTTGTCTTCGAGAGTATTTTCCCCGGGGATAAAGAAGTATTGGAAACCCTAAGAATGGACACAAAACTCAACATAGAATGGGTTCCCTTCGATGAACAAAAAGGTCAAGTGGATATGGAGGTGCTCAAGCAAGTTATCTCTGCAAAGGGTGATGATATTGCAGCACTCGCATTCCCGCAAGTCAACTCTTTTGGTCACCTAGAAGAAGCAGATCTGATTACCAATCTCTGCAAAGAAAGTAATATTCTTAGCATCGCCATCATAGACCCAGTATTACTCGCAAAAGGAGGCCTAAAAGCTCCAGTCGATTTTGGAGAGAGCGGCGCGGACCTTTTTGTTGCCGAAGGGCAACACCTAGCCATAGCCCCAAGTTTTGGAGGGCCGGGACTTGGCGTCATGGGCTTCCGTCATAATAGTGAGCACAAAACTCTTATTCGTTCAGCCCCTGGTCGTTTTGTAGGACATGCCTTCGACACAGAAGGCCGAAGCTGCAAAACTCAAGTGATCTCAGCGAGAGAGCAACATATTAAAAGGGAAAAAGCCACCTCAAATATCTGCTCCAACGAAGCTTTTATTGCCACCTTAGCAGGCGCGGCTTTACTAGAACGAGGCGATACAGGTTTAGAAAGCCTATGCCATAACTTAAAAGTAAAAGCAAAGGATTTAGTGAGTAAACTCCTGGCTATCCCTGGCATTAAAATGCTTTTTCCCGAAACGGCTTTTTTTAACGAATTTACCCTTGAACTTCCTTCCGAAGCTCAAGCACTTATAGACGAAGCCAGGGCAGAATCTCTGCATATTGGTGTAAGTCTTAGCCATATAAAGGGCAAGAATAACCTCCTTAAGATATCACTCAGTGATATGCATTCAGAGCAAGACACGGCCAACCTAATTGCTTTTTTCGAGAAAAAGTATGGCAGCAGTCAAGCCAAAGAAGGCCACTTTACACAGATAAAAAATGAAGAGCTCAGACCCTCTTCGTGTGGCATACCAACCATTGAAAAAGAAGAGTTGAAACTTTTTTATGACAACTTAGCCAAACAAAATGTAAGCCCCGATGATGCGCCCTACCCTTTGGGTTCATGCACCATGAAGTACAACCCCTATATCAACGACTATGCAGCGGGATTAGATGGTTTTATGCAAACCCACCCCCATGCTCCCAATGAAGATATACAAGGCAACCTTGAAATTCTCTTTGAAATTCAAGAAATGTTTAAAGCCATTTTAGGCCTGCCCGCCCTCACCACTCAACCCGTTGCCGGCGCCCAAGGTGAACTCGTAGGCTTAAAAATGATGCAAGCTTATCACCGCGACCGAGGCGAAAAAAGAGATATTATGCTTATCCCCAGGTCTGCTCATGGCACTAACCCGGCCACAGCAACTTATGCCGGTTATGAAACTCAATCTCGTAAAGATATTAGCGGTGTTGTTCTAGTTGAAGCCGAAGAAAGTGGCCTCATCGATATGGAACATTTAACCAGCCTTATTGAAAGCTACGGCCCACGCGTCGCCGGAATTATGGTGACTAACCCCAACACGTCTGGTTTATTTGAAGTCAATTTCAAAGAAATTGCCCAGAAAATTCATGATTGTGGCGGCCTTGTTTATATGGACGGCGCCAACCTCAATGCCATTGCTGGCTGGGTTGATTTAGGCAAAATGGGCGTTGATGCCGTGCATTCGAACTTACACAAAACATGGAGCATCCCACATGGTGGTGGTGGCCCGGGAGATGCCATTGTAGCAGTGAGTGACCTATTAGCCCCCTATTTACCTGGCATTCAAGTCACGAAAGAAGGTGATACCTATTCAACTTTTAAACCCGAAAGAACCATCGGCTCAGTCCACCGCCATTTTGGCAATTTTGGTCATAAAATTAGGGCCTATACCTATATGAAACGCCTCGGCGCTGAAGGTGTACGGCGCATGTCCGCTGTGGCAGTCCTTTCTGCTCGTTACCTGAAAAAGAGACTCACAGAGGTCTACGAAATATTGCCTCAGGGCTCAACAAATATGCCCTGTATGCATGAATTTATTTTAGGCCTAAGCAGCGATCTCTTTGCTAGCATTGAAAAATCCGGCATACCCAAATCTGCCATCATTAGCCGCATTGGTAAACTCTACCTGGATTACGGCTTCCACGCTCCCACCATAGCCTTTCCTGAAGTGTACGGCATAATGGTCGAACCAACAGAAAGTTATCGCAAAGGAGAGCTGGACCGCTTTGCCGATGCCGTATTAAGCATTTATCAAATGGTGGACCAGCACCCTGAAGTCTTGCAAACCGTGCCTCACTTCACCCCCATTGATAGAGTCGACGATGTGAGCGCCAATCGAAAGCTCGTTCTCAGTGAACAATTTGAATTTCTTCCTGAGATCTTGAATAATCGTTTAAATCCTCAAGATCTTGCCGAAATGGATTTGAATACCCTTAGTCAAAAAATTCTAGCAGCCCACGAAAATGAAAAGGCCTGCAACCCCTAATTTTTCTTTCTTACCTTATTGATCGATCCCATGGATTCTCTTTTTCAAGTCACCCTTACTTTCAGGAATAGCCTGATATCATTGGTTGAACCACTTAGCGATGAGCAGTGGGACGAAATCCCGCAAGGTTTCAATAATAACATCCGCTGGAACCTCACTCACCTCATTGTGACTCCCGCTTTGCTTATTTATAAGTTGGCCGGAGAAAATAGCCCTTTATTAAGTGCCGACTTTATCGACTCCGCGCGCAAAGGGAGTAATCCAGAAAGTTTTAGCCTTAACGAAGACTTTGGCCGTAAACACCTGAGCGAACTGCTTATCGAAACCGTTAAGCAATGCCAAAGGGATTTTGCCGACTTGGAAAAAAAGGAATTCAAATCATATGAAACCTCCACAGGCTACATTATTAAAGATGTCACCTCAGCTTTAGCTTACTCCAATACCCACGATGGTATTCACCTTGGCACAATAAGCGCCATTAAAAAACTCCTTGAGCAAAACGGCTAGAAGCCAGAATTTTCAGTGATTGTAGAAGCCCTTTATTCCACGAAAAGTGGCCTGGAGATATCCCGTAAAATAAAGCATCTTGAAGTGGAAGAAGCTTTAGACGTCATTCGTAACGGCATATCCAAACAGGCTGGAGCTCTTTTTTCAAGCGGGTATGAATACCCCGGTAGATACAGCCGTTGGGATATTGGTTTTTTTAACCCTCCAGTGGAATTAGTCTCATATGGACGCAGCTTTAAACTCCTGGCACGAAATAAAAAAGGCCAATGCTTACTCCATTTACTCTGTGATATTATTGCAGACCATGAACATATAAGCTCCCTTGAGAAAAAAGAAAATGAGATTCATATCGAGCTTAAAGAAATGGATGCTTTCTTCCCTGAAGAGGAAAGATCTCGGCAACCTAGCCTATTTACCATTTTAAGAACATTCAATGAGGCCTTAGGAAGCAAAGAGGATTCTCACTTAGGTTTCTTTGGCGCCTTCGGTTATGATTTAGTTTTCCAGTTTGACCCCATCACTTTCAAGCACCCAAGAAAAAATATTCCCGACGCCAGACTTTTTCTCCCAGATGAAATTATAGTCGTTGACCGGCGTTTAGAAAAAGCTTATGTCTTAAGTTATGATTTTAAACTCAACGAGCAAAGCACAGAAGGTTTAAGCCGAGAAAGTCAAACGAGCTCAACCCTACACCCAAAGGAAAGCTCAATCAAAACAGAGTATGAAAAAGGCACTTACGCTGAAAAAGTACGCAAAGTACAAGAAGGTTGTAAACGAGGAGATTACTTTGAGGTGGTTCTATCTCATGTGATGAGCACCCCTTTTAAAGGCGACGCTTTAGAAGTTTTAAATATTATCCAAGAACGCAACCCTAGCCCTTATGAGTTTGTCATTCAACTAGAAAACGAACAACTTGTTGGCGCCTCCCCTGAAATGTTTGTGCGCGTCGAAGGCAACATGGTGGAAACCTGCCCCATATCAGGCACAGTAGCAAGAGGCGAATCCCCTCTTGAAGATGCAGATCAAATCAAACAACTCATTGCCAGCCCCAAAGAAGAAGCGGAGCTCACCATGTGTACGGATGTTGACCGTAACGATAAATCCCGCGTATGTAAACCAGAAACCGTAAAAGTTCTCGGCAGGCGCCTTATCGAAGTCTATTCGAAGGTTATCCATACAGTCGATCATGTTGAAGCTGAACTCAAAGATGGCATGGACGGCCTCGATGCATTTCTTTCTCATATGTGGGCCGTCACTCTTTCGGGATCACCTAAAAAAGCTGCCATGCAGGCCATTGAAGACCTCGAAGAAAGTCCAAGGGAATGGTATGGAGGAGCTGTGGGTTTTCTTTGCTTTAACGGTAATATTAATACGGGTATCACCATTCGTACAGTACGCCTTAAAGATGGTTTAGCTGAAGTGCGTGTTGGTGCAACACTACTAGCAG
>JADGBV010000150.1 GCA_015231345.1 Planctomycetota bacterium | reverse complement strand
TTCTAAGTCACCAACGGCATTTAATTGGTTATTATGGATGACGATATCCTGAGCAGTTCTCGATGCTCTTTGAGCTTCAATATCACCCTTCTCAACTCCCCAAACCGGAATGGTTAAAAGAAGAAAAAGAAAAAAATGAAATGAATTCAACTGCATATAATGAAGTTTTTGCGCTACTTATTTAGCTTAAGAGGGGTAAAAATAATAAGCTAAACTCGTTCAAAAGTGTATAATATAAAGCTACAGGATCGTACTTTAGGCTGAAATTCGTCAAGCAAGATGAGTTTTCCTAAGAAAGAGTCACCTCAGGTTAAAAAGACCCTATTTTTCATACTTCTAAATAGAGATTCTTATAAAATAATATCCTTTAACTTTCCCCTTCGTATTCTTCCCTATGATTCATGTCTTTAAATCATATCGAAAGCAAGCAAATGGATAAATACAACGAGTTTACCATAAAAAGCATGCCACAGCCACAATTCAAGCCAGTGCTTCTAATGCTATTGGCTTTCTTTTTTGTGGTCCTTGCATGGACATGTTTCTATACCGTACCCGCAGAATCCGAGGCCGTTGTCTTAAGATTTGGACGTTATAACAGCACCGTTTCATCTGGTTTACATTTCAAGATTCCTCTTGGAGTTGATTCTGTATTAGTGGTACCCGTTAAAAGACAGCTAAAACAAGAGTTTGGCTTCGGCACACCAGGGTCGTCCAATCCCTATCAATCATCGAGTACTCGCGAATGGGATAATGAAAAATCCATGGTGACAGGGGACCTCAATGCTGCCATGGTTGAATGGGTCATTCAGTACCGAATTGAAAAACCCGAACATTATCTTTTTAAGGTGCGAAATCCAGACGATACGCTCCGTGATGCATCAGAAAGTATCATGAGAGAAGTTATCGGTGACCGCACAGTGGATGAGGTGATTACAATTGGTCGGAGAGATATTGAAGTCTCAGCCTTAGTTAAATTACAAAGTTTAGTCAAAAGTTACGAAATGGGACTCATTATTGACCAAGTGCAATTAAAAAAACGTCAATCCTCCCAAAAAAGTCCAGAATTCATTTAATGAAGTTAACCAAGCGCAACAAGAAAAAGAAAGCCTCATTAATATTGCAAATGGTGAATATAATAAATCCGTGCCTCGAGCCCGGGGTCAAGCAGACCAAAGAATTCAAGCAGCTGAAGGTAATGCCTCAAAACGTATTAACGAAGCCCAAGGTGATGTGGCCGCCTTTAATGCCATACTAGAAGAGTATCTTAAAGCTCCCGACATCACCAGAACTAGGCTATATCTTGAAACCATGGGAGATATTATGCCGAAAGTCAACAATAAAGTGATTATTGACGAGGGCGTCAAAGGGGTCTTACCCTTACTCGACCTCAATAAATTAAGCCAATCAGGAGGTCTAAAGTGAAACAACAAGTCATAGCCGCTGGAAGTTTAGTCAGCATTATCCTCATCGCTACTCTCCTTAACAATAGTCTCTACACCATCTCGGAAACGGAGCAGGTGATTATCACTGAATTTGGCAAGCCAGTTGGCGAACCTATTTCGGAAGCAGGTTTACACTTTAAAATCCCCTTTATACAAACAGTCAACCGTATCGACAAACATATCCTTGAATGGGACGGTAAAAGGACGGAAATGCCCACTCGTGACAAACTATATATATCCGTCGATACATATGGACGCTGGCGTATTGTGAAACCACTAGAATATTTCAGACGTTTACGCGACGAAAGAAGTGCTCAATCCCGACTCGATGATATTTTAGGCAGTGAAACTCGAAATGCCATTGCTAACCATGACCTCATTGAAGTCATACGTACAAGCAAGGACCGGGTTCCGGCACAAGATACGACAATCGTAGACGCTTCATATGACAATACCGTTATTGGCATTCTTCACCCCATCACCAAAGGGAGATCTCAAATAGAAAGAGCAATCCAAGAATCAGCCAAAACAAAACTCTCCGAATTTGGCATTGAACTCATGGATATCCGTTTTAAACGCATCAATTACAATAATAGCGTTGTAGAGAAAATCTATGACAGAATGATTTCTGAAAGACAACAAATTGCCTCACGTTTTCGTTCAGAAGGAGAAGGTGAAGCCGCTAAAATTATTGGTAAGAAAGAACGGGACCTTAGTGTCATCGAATCAACGGCCTACAAACAAGTGCAAACGGTTCGCGGAGCTGCTGATGCAGAAGCCACTGAAATATACGCAAAATCTTATGATCAGTCTCCTGAATCAAGGGAACTTTATACTTTCCTCAAAACCATGGATATGTATAAAAATATCATCAACCGTGACACCACACTTATATTCTCCACTGAAGGCGATTTATTCCAATTCTTAAATGACGCCAAAGGTGGAAAATAAGAGATAACTTATCGTTATGGAAATGCTGCTGGACTATTTTTCTTATATAATAAGTGAAATGTCCTGGCAGCTTAAAATTGGTGACCCTAGCCTAGAGGCTTGGGTTATCGTAGCCTTGTATTTCATCTCAGCTTTCGCTTGCTTAGGAGCGTACTTTAAGGAAAGAAAATGCCCTAAACTTCCAAAGAATAGTTCTTTTTGGTTCATTGTTATTTTCTTTCTACTCTTCCTAGGCTGTAATAAACAGCTCGACCTACAGACTGCTTTTACGGATTTCTTACGGCAAGTAGCCAAAGCCGAAGGTTGGTATGAGGCCCGAAAAAGCATGCAGAGTATTTTCATTATTTGCATGTTGGTGATTGCAGCTATCAGCATAGCCCTATCGCTATTTATTATCAGGAAGTCTTTTTTTCGCCTTCTTCCCATTTGCCTAGGCATAAGTCTTCTACTGACTTTCATTCTCATCCGAGCTGCCTCATTTCATCATATGGATCACTTCCTACGCACCTCGCAGTTAGGTGTCCCTTTACATATGGTGCTAGAGGTCACTGGGATCCTTACTATTATCCTAGGAGCTGGAGCACATCTTTTTATTGAATTCGAACGGCAATTAACGGAAGCGAGGGATGCAACGGGAACTGCGAATAGCAAAGAACAGGTGCCAGCTCCATCTACCCCCATTCTTATCAATAGCCTAGATGACACATTTTCAACGAATCAGAATGATGATCCGCAAAGCACTCCTGCCCAAAGTATCATTGCTACTCACCCGAAGAACAAAGCAGTCAAGGTAGCAGAAATAACTCACAAAAAATCAGAGCCTGCCAGTATAAAAAGAAATAAAACTAAAGCGAATCCCGCTTTTCGTAGCTTTAAATGTGCCCATAACATTTGGAAGTGCACTTCTTCAAAAAATAGAATTTAAGAATTTCGTCATCATTAAGTATAACAAGGACACAAGTATTTCCCTCAAACCACGCACATATCATCCCCCTAGATATCTTATCTGTATCTGCATAATTTACCCATGCCAGACCACGACTCTTCTTATAAACTTCTTTTTTCCCACCCCGAAATGGTGGAGTCTTTACTTAAAGACTTTGTCAGGGAAGATTGGGTAGAAAGGGTCGATTTTTCCACACTGGAAAGGTCACATTCCAGTTATGTAAGCGATGACTTGAGAGACCGCTCAGATGATATTATATGGAGATTACATGTCGACAACCAGCCGGTTTACCTCTATCTCCTGATTGAGTTTCAGAGTACTAATGACAACTATATGGCCTTGCGGGTAATGGTTTATCTGGGGCTTCTCTACCAGGACCTCGTTCGTGAAAAGAAATCCCTCGCTCCAAACGGAAAACTTCCACCTGTTTTCCCCATTGTTATTTATAATGGGGAAAGGCAGTGGACAGCCCCTAAGGATATAGCAGAGCTAATATACCCCCTTAAGGGGCATCTAGAGAAGTATTTGCCAAAACTTAAATTTTTCCTCCTGGATGAAAGTTACGAAGCAAGTAAAGGGCTCGACCATCTCCAGGGGCTAATGGGTGATATTATACGACTTGAAGCCGGAAATAATCCTAAAGAATTAGCTTTGGCTTTGGACAAATTGCGCCAACACCTCAAAGGATCAAAATTCGATAGCCTACGCAGGGCTTTTCGAGTTTGGTTCGAAAATATTTTGACCCAACGAGTCGCCAAGAATAATGAGAAGATAGAATACAGAGATCTCGATGAAATTCAATCCATGTTAGCCGAAAAAGTCAAACGTTGGACCCAAGAGTGGGAACGCCAAGGTCTAGAAAAAGGTCTTGAAAAAGGTCTAGAAAAAGGTCTTGAAGAGGGCCTTGAGAAAGGTCTTAAAAAAGGACGTCAAGAGGGGCGTAAAGAAGGGCGTGAAGAAGAACGGCAAGCCATTATCGAAAAAGTTATCATTAAACGATTTGGAAAACTGGGCAAATTTGAACAGGTTCTTCGAGAAGCAAATATGTCACAGCTCGACAACTGGCTAGATAAAGCATTAGATGCTCAGAGCTTAGAGGAAATATTCAATCAATAGCAGTTTTCGAAGATCCGGAGAATATAAAACGCGAACTTTGGCCTTATAGCGTATTTATTGTTCATAAGAACACCAGATATTTACGAATAGCCTAAGGAAAGTTAGGTTAACATCTAATCTTTTGCAGATAAATAAAGAGCTTTAGCTGCAATTGACTCTAAAGGAATAACGTAATCTACAGCCCCAGCAGTAACAGCCTCTTTAGGCATACCATAAACAACACAACTGTCTTCATCTTGAGCTATATTAACCGCTCCAGCATCTTTCATCGTTTTCATGCCAGCAGCCCCATCATTTCCCATTCCAGTCAGCATGACCCCCACTGCATTCTTTCCAGCATACTTTGCGACTGAACGAAAAAGCACATCCACACTAGGTCTATGCCTACTCACTAAAGGCCCATCAAGTACTTCTACGTAATAACGAGCTCCGCTTCTCTTTAGCCGCATATGCATTCCTCCAGGAGCAATAAGTGCAGTATGAGGAGTCACTTCTTGGCCATTCTTTGCTTCAAAGACATCAACTTCACTTATGGAGTTTAAACGATCGGCAAAAGATTTCGTAAAATGTTCTGGCATATGTTGAACGATCACAATTCCGGGAGAATTAGCGGGAAGCACTTCAAAGATCTCCTTTAACGCTTCAGTTCCCCCAGTAGAAGAACCGATGGCTATAATTTTATGAGTTGTTTTGCTTAATGACATCTCGACTTTGGGAGATACGGTCTTTTTCTCAATGCTTCTTTTGATTCTCTTCACTATTTTAACTTTAGAAACAGCATGAATTTTCTCCACGAGTTCACTTGTCATATCCCCCACATCATAACTCGCATTAGGCTTACACATAACATCAACGGCACCAATATCATATGCCTCCATAGCCAAATCACTCCCCTTAGGAGTGAGTGAACTCACCATAATAACAGGCATGGGCAAATGAGTCATAATTCGTTTAAGAAAGCTAATACCATCCATACGAGGCATTTCGATATCTAAAATGAGCACATCTGGCTGAAGATTTACTATTTTATCTCTAGCCACAAAGGGGTCTGACGCCGTTGCGATAATCTCTATGCCAGTACCTGCTTTGGATAACTCCTTAGAGAAGACTTCACGAACAACAGCCGAATCATCTACAATCATGACTCTAATCATAATTCATCTTCATCATAACTTGAGTAAAAACTTCCAGAGAGCATTTCTTCTTCTTTTTTCTTTCTCATTATTGTAACTTTCCCTGTATCTAAATAAAGCGACATGGTGCGAGCTTCTTGCCCCCCAATATCCATACCGTTTAGATGATACCCATTCTTTTTCAATAGGCGTGAACAGAGTTGGTAATTCTTGAGACCTACATCGAAAATGCATTTACCTTCAATTTCTTTGGCTGCTCCACAAATAAATAGCTGAAGTGTCTTTTTCTGTGCTCCCATCTCCAACATCGTATTCAAAAGCAATGGAATTCCTGTATTGCCAAAACTATATGGGTTCTGTTTTGTCTTCTGCCCCATCTCTCGAGGTAACTTATAATGCAACAAAGCTCCTAGTTTGAGTTTCGGATCGTAAGCAGTCATTCCGATACAAGAACCCAATGCGTAGGTTCTGATCATTTCATCAGGATGGTTTGATGTTTTCATATCTCCAACATCAACAACAATCATGGTTATAATTTTTGATAAATAGAAGGCTCAACATACTTAAGAGAATGCTTAATACCCGACAAGCCCTCAGACATGCCCATAAATAAATAGCCGCCTTTATTCAACAGTTTCACAAAACGATCAATAATCTGTTGTTGAGTCTCACGATCAAAATAAATCATAACATTACGGCAAAAAATAAAATCTAAAGACTTATGAATAGGAAAAGGTTGCACTAAATTCAAGTAATTAAACTTAATAACCTTCCTGACTTTGGGCTTCACCTTAAATAAACCACTTGAATCACTTGTGCCGCGCTGAAAGAACTTCGACTTCAACGCAGGAGTAATTTTATCCAGTCTTTCTGAGTCATAAATCCCTCTTTTAGCAATATCAAGAACTCGCGTAGATATATCTGTAGCCAACAACTTAAAATCACAACCAGGAATTTCTTCTAAGCTGTCTAATGTTTCAATGGCTATTGTATAGGGCTCTTCCCCTGTACTTGCTGCTGTACACCATCCTCTAAGAGAAAAGCTTTCACCTCTATTCATTAGATGAAGTTCAGGCAACAATTTTTCTCTTAAGAAACGAAAATGCTTTTCTTCGCGGTAAAAAAAAGTTAGGTTTGTTGAAAGAGCATTAATCATTTCCACTCTTTCATCTTTGCCTTCCTTGGAAGAGACAAAGTCAAAATATTTACGATAAGAACTATACCCCAATATCTGTAGGCGTCTATTCAGACGAGATTTTACAAGCTCTTTCTTATCTTGTTTTAGTACTATGCCATAATGCTTATATACATATGCACTTATCAGCTGAAATTCTGAATCGCTTAATTCGTTAATGGCCATCAGTTAACCAATCAGAACTACGCAATCTATGAGTTTTTACTACTATGGATTCTCCAGTTAGAGTGTTAAACATCATCTTGCGTCCCATAATGCCACCTACATCCTTTGAGACGACAGGCACCTGAAACTTCTTAAGTAAATTTTCAGCAATTTTCACACTCCCTTTCCCATGAGATTGAGAGCCATCATTTCTTTTAGAGCCACCAATAATTTGCGCCTCTAATTGATGTCTTTTTGAGCCAATCTTCTTCATCTTTCTCGCTAATTCCAGGATTGCTCCATTACCATGACGAGTCGTTAAAGCAGCATTCTTAGCTTTAGGGATATCGAAATGACACATACCTCCAGCGCCTTTGATTTTATTATACAGGGTCACAACGACCGAGTAGCCCATAACAGCATTCAAGATCGCTTCATTTTTGCTAACAACAACATCTCCGCAGCTCACAAAGCACTGCTTTCGCTCTCCCTTTTTCAACTCTGTAACCCCATGACTAAATTGAAAACAGGTCTAAACACCTATTCCTAGAAGTCTTCAAACTCATCATCTCCAAGAGGTAAAACTTTCTCTTCATTTTTCACTCTTCTTTGCCCTGCATTTGCGGCTGGAGCAGGAGAGTCAATCATACGTCTCTCACGTGTAGATTCTGGGCGTTGCTGTGTAGGTACATATTGAGATCCTGCGACAGAAGTTTGAGCAGAGTTCCCTTCAACGAGGGAGTGAAGTTCAGAAACAAAATGGTTCAGCTGAGTGGCTTGAGCATTTAACTCCTCAGCTGATGCAGCTAATTCCTCAGAATTAGAAGCTGACTTTTGAGTGACTTTATCCATTTGAGTCACTGCAGTATTGACCTGATCTATGCCCTGAGCCTGTTCGCGACTAGCAGCCGCCACCTCATTACCCAACGCTGACACTTTGCTAATCCCCTCTTGGATGGTCTGCAAATTCGTGGCAACCTCTTCAGTGACACTCACTCCTTCCTCAGAATTCTTCTGCGAAGTTGATATCATTTCAGATGTTGTTTTCGCAGCTTCGGCACTACGCTGAGCAAGGTTCCTTACTTCATCAGCCACCACAGCAAAGCCTTTTCCCGCCTCTCCGGCGCGCGCAGCTTCAACAGCAGCATTAATGGCTAGTAGATTTGTTTGAAAAGCTATTTCATCAATTGTTGAAATAATTTTTGCCGTTTCATCTGCAGAAGTTTTGATCTTTTGAATGGATGAACTCATGGATTTCATGGACTCAATGCCTTTATTAGCCGTTTCTTTAGCTTGATCACTTAACACACTCGCTTGTTTAGTATTATCAGCATTCTGCTGAGTCATACTTGTCATTTCCTCCAAGCTGGCGGAAGTCTGTTCTAAAGAGGCAGCCTGCTCAGATGAACCCTCCGCCAAGGATTGACTTGAAGAAGATATTTGTCCAGATGCAGATGACACTTGATCAGCACCCTCGCGCATATTACTGATGATTCTCATAATTGGCAAACTGATGCTACGAGAAATGAAAATCGCAACCAATGCGACTAGCACCGTTACAATACTTGCTATCAGTATAGACCAGAAAAAGAGATTATTTCTAGC
>JADGBV010000014.1 GCA_015231345.1 Planctomycetota bacterium | reverse complement strand
AAAGGAACACAAGTTCTTAGATGCCCCTAAAGTACAGTAGGAACACCTGCTTATATCGAAGTGAAGCTGTTGCTCAAGACTCATGCTTCGTTTAAAAAATTCTCCAGAAGTTTTAATCCAGCTCGCCCACTTTTTTCCAGGTGGAACTGAGAGGCTGTCCATGTTCCCTGACGTATAAGAGAGCAAAATTTCACCGGGCCATACTGTGTATAACCCAAAACCATTTCACTATCTTCAGGTTCAACATAAAAACTATTCACAAAATAAAAATGGTCATCTTGCTTCACACCCTTTAAAAAAGGGCTATCCATTTCTGTAAAATGAACTTGATTCCAACCGATATGCGGAACCTTCAAGGAGTCATCTTCAGGGAAACGCTTCACTCGACCTTTGAAAATACCGAGAGTTTCTGTGTTTTCTTCTTCGCTAAATTCAAATAAAACCTGAATGCCGATGCAAATACCCAAGCAAGGAATGCCTTTGGCGGGCAAATCTTCTTTGAGGACCTTCACTAGACCAGCTCGAGACAAAGCAGACATGGTCGCTTTTGCCGCCCCAACTCCAGGAAAAATGACTTTATCTGAATTCAATAAAACTTCGGGGTCACTAGTGATCTCAGCCGAATAGCCCAAGTGATTCACAGCACACTGAACACTGGCAAGATTGCCACCTTCATAATCTACAATACCTACTTTCATTTTGCCTTATTGAACCTACTAATTTCCCGATCGCTGATGCGCTTCTTAATATCGTCGCGCTTATCGTACACTTTCTTGCCTTTCGCCAAGGCCAACTCTACTTTTGCATAAGCCCCGCGGAAATATATTTTTAGCGGAATCACTGTTAATCCGCCCATTTTCAATTCCTTGGAAATTCTTTCGATTTCTCTTTTATGGAGCAATAACTCCCGTGGTCTCTCAGGCATATGCTGAGCATGGGTCGCAAAGCCATAAGGGGCAATATGAGCTTTATATAAAACAGGAACTCCTTTTTTAAAGTCCACAAAAGCATCACCTAAATTCGCCCCTCCCTGCCTGAGGGATTTCACCTCAGAACCCTGAAGAATAATACCAGCCTCAAACTTTTTTTCTATAAAGTAATGAAAACTCGCTTTTTTGTTCTGACAAACAATTTTAATATTTTTGGGTTCAGCCATGGGTCTATAATTTACAATCTAGCGAAACTTCAAGCGGAAAGCCCATTTCCAGTCAGTTCAGGGAAAAATATAAGCAAGGACACATAAATAACCAAGGCGCTAAATAATAAAAAACCATGGATGCGTTTGAGTTGACCTTTCCATAACATAAAAGGAAAGAGGACTAAACTAAAAGACATCATCCACCAATAATCCCAACTCATCGTGCCAGGGTGCACAGGCAAAGGCAATATCATGCTCGATATGCCGACAATGCAAAAAACATTAAATATATTCGAGCCAATAATATTACCCACAGCAATATCTTGCTCGCCTTTTTTTGCAGCTGTGATAGAAGTGGCCAATTCAGGCAGGGAGGTCCCCATGGCCATAACCGTAAGCCCAATAACGCGCTCGCTCATGCCCACGCTTTCAGCCAAAGCAATCGCCCCATTCAAGCTAATATCACCACCCGCAGTCAACATAAGAATGCCGATGGATATTTTCATGATCGCAGAAAAAGTTTTCTGGGGGTGCTTAGCGACTTCAGAAACTTCGCTGGTATCAACTTTCCCATTCTTTACGGCAAAGTAGGTGAATAGAAGCAAGCCCACAAAAAAGATCATTCCTTCCACTCTCTCAATACTTGCCACAGCTCCATTAGGCAAACTAAAAAGAACAAGCATACTTAGAGCCAATATCATAAGTGGGTATTCCAAGCGCAACATATGGCGCGGCAATTTGAGTGGACTTACCATAGCGGCAATGCCTAGAATGGCGCCTACATTAAATATATTCGAACCAACGATATTTCCTATGGCTATGGCTGCTGGCCCGGAAGGGTCGTTAAGCATATCCATTGATAAGGCTTTAAGGTTAGCGCCCGTACTCACCACCAATTCAGGCAAGGATGTGCCAAAGGCCACCACCGTTGCACCAATAACAGCTGTGCTTAAGTGAAATTTTTGAGCCACGTTAATAGCCCCTTCAACTAGCTTGTCTGCCCCTTTAATAAGCATATAGAAGCCCACCACCACCATAAAGGCAGCAAGCAACAAAGGAGGCTGAGAATACCATTCTGGCATAACTTAGTTTGGATTATTTCCTAATACGTCTCGGGCTTGATGAACTTGAACGTCTTCAAGCAAGAACAGTTTAAAGTCAGGCTGGGTTTTTACCATTTGTTCACAAAAGAGGTGTCGTTCCAGGGCCTTTTCATAATACAAATGTGCTTTTTCTTTTTTACCCTGCTTTGCACAACAAAGGGCCAAGGCATAGCTATATCGTGGCTTCAGAGGATATGAATCATAAGCTTTTTGATAATATTCTTCCCCTCGCTTGAGCTCAGATTCATTAAAAAGGCCCCCGTATAAATAATTTAAATTAGCACTTCGGGGCTTCATCACTAACATTTGCTCCAGGGCTTCTTGATAGAGCTCTTGTTTCACAACCTCATTTATCTCTTTATTGTCCCGAATGGATAATATAAATTGAAAATAAGGCCCCCAGACATCCAGGCGGCCAGGGCATTGCATACAATGCTCGCGAAATTCTCTGAGGTGAGCTTCAGATTTTGGCCCGTAAGTGAGTAGCTGAGAAACACATGCCGACTGATATTTATTCACTCCCATAAAAGACAAAGCAAGCAAAACCAGGCCCACACCCCATTTCATTATGGGGCCTAAGCTCACTGAAGCGGCGACGGTCTTCTTGGCCGGACCACTGAAGTGAAGGACTAATAAAAGAAAAAACCCATAAAAGGTATGATCGTAATAAAAAAACTCCAAACTTCCATGACTTAAAAAATAGAGAATAAGAAGCAAGGGTAGGCCAGCTCGCACCTGCAGAGGGTGGTTTTGCCCCCAAAACCAGGCCATGACTGCAGCGAGCGCAAAAAACAAATAGGCATAAGCACCTAAATCTAAAGGGCCGAATTTGAATAGTACGCAGCTAAAAAAAATAAAGCCCAGGACATAATAGAGAGCTCGAATCTTTATGGGGGGTGGTTTAGGAGATGATTCAGGAGATGGTTCAGGAGATGGTTCAGAAGATAATTTCGCAGGTGATTCAGGAGACGATTCAGCGCCCTCTGACTTGAAACCACAATCTAAGACATGCTTAATCAGCAGTCCATAGAAAACTAAATAGAGAAGAAAGCCTGGCCAGCCCAGCTCACACAATACTTGTAAATGATCATTATGGGCATTTACCACCTCAGTCGCAGTAGGAGTCATGAAAGCCACATAGTATTGAGAGAACTGCTCCACGCCTACGCCATAAGGGTGGGCCATAAACATATCCCAAGCACTGCGCCAATAACCCCAGCGAATAAAAATCGAATCCCTAAGACTCTGAGGAAAGAGAATCCAAAAACTCAGGCCAAGCAAGAGTGAGAAAGCCAACACAGATAAGCTTTGCCATCTCTTCTGCTCATACCATAAATAGCCCGCAAGGAAAACAACGGCGGAAGCACATAAGCACAAAACAGCTCCCTTGCTTCCGGTCATATATAATGCTATCAATAAGGGCACGATCACTGGTACTTTCCACAACCAACCTGAACCAGCCACATAACGCTTCACACTCAATACGCAAAATAAGCCTAGCACTAAAAAAGCAGCAAAAATATTGGGGTAAAGGCAAAAGGAAAACATTTCACTCGAATTCAAGCGAGTTTCAAAACGAGCCTGTATGGTTTTATTGTCTGAATGCATGAGATTCATTGACTGCAAATACTCTCTCAGCTCTGGCAAACCCACATAAATTTGATAAAAGCCATACATAACACCCACACATAGTAGCCAAAACCAGCAACGCCTGAAGGAGCTTTGGAAATAGGCATCATCCTCCAAGTCAAAGTAAACAACAAGCAGAAACAATAGCCATAAGCGACCCTCAAAAAACTGCCAACTCAAGCTCGCACTTGAAGCCCAAAGTGTACTTAAGCCCTGATATGCCATTATTGCCATGAAAGCCCACATAAGAGGCTGGCGAAAAGCGCGCCCCATAGACTGACCTGGGATCAAAGAGCGTAATAACCAAAGAGCAAGAAGTAATAATAGGCTAATTCGAAAAATTAAACCCGTAATATGAGCAGGCCCCATAGCACTGTGCAAAGCCATTAAAGAAAAGGCAAAGCAAAATAATGTGGGCAGCGAAGACCGAGCCCAAGGGCTAAGCGTTAGGGCATGCAAGCGTGAATACCCAGTATCATTCAGAAGAGTCTTTGGTGCGAGTATGCTTACCAGCATTCTCCAAGACCAAGACTATGAGTAATATAATAAAAGCTTGGCTAAAGATCAATAAAGCCTGCACATCGCCGCCTCGTCCCAACATAAGACCTCCTATCCCCATAGCTAAGGACAACGCACAGATGGTGGCTAGAGTTTGGCCTGTGCTTAAGCCTAAATTCTGTAAACGATGAGAAAAGTGATTTCGATCACCTTGAAAAAAAGGTTTTCCTCGTTTGTAGCGAATGAACATAACTGTTGCCACATCAAAAAGAGGCACAGCTAAAACTAATAATGGAGTAAATATAGCCCCTAAATGCTGCCCTTCACGATAATAAGTTGATAAGACCGATAAGTTAGCCACAATAAAACCCAGCATCAAACTACCCGCATCACCCAAGTAGATTTTAGCTGGCGGCCTGTTATAAAAGAAGAAGATGCACACTGGCGCCATCACAAAGAGAGTAATCAAAGCGATGAGGTACTGATTCTTCTCCAATAGCAATGTCAAGTGAATCCCTAAGGTCACGAGAGTAATCCCGCAACACTGCCCATCCATATTATCCAAAAGATTAAAAGCATTGGTGATTAGCAAAACCCACAGCAAAGTGCCCACAAATCCAATAATAGGAAGAGGGACAAAAAAGGACATCTGCACAGAACCAAAATAAATCACCGCGGAAACAATGACTGTTTGAATCAAGAGTTTCAGCTTGGCCTGAATATCATAGATATCATCAAGTAGGCCTAAAACAAAAATTGCGCTGGCACCTAAAGCGACCGAAAGAGTCCTTCTATCGAGAGGTAAATCGGGCAAGTTTATAGCAAAAGAGTCCGCTGATAAATCCCACAGACCCAACTGGATAGGAAGCAAAAAAACTAAACCAGATAGCGAAAGGCTTATAAAAATAGCCACACCACCTCCATAAGGAACTGGAGAGGTGTGCAATTTCCTTTCATTGGGCCTATCCACATAGCCAAGTTTAATGGCTAAAGGCACAACGACTTTAAAAGTAAGGCCTGCTATAAGCAGGCCCACTGAGAAAACGACAATATAAAGCGGAAGCATTTGAGCCCGCCGCCCTTAAAAACTATTTGCCGTCGGTAATAACGATTTCCACCCTTCTATTAGCACTTTTGCTACTTGATGAACTCACTGGTGAGTATTGGCTAAAAGCAGCCAAGTAAAACTTAGATGGGTCTAAAGATGATTTTGATGTCAAGTATTCAATTACACGTGTAGCACGTTTCGCACTCAAATCCCAATTACTGGAATACTTCTTGGCTGAAACACGAATGGGGTCAGTGTCGCTATGACCATCAACACGGAAATATTTCTCTGGGTACCTTTCGATCATACCCAAAACCTTACTTAAAACACTTTTACCAGAACTGGATAATGTTGAATCACCAGGTTTGAAAACAACTTTCTCATCCATCCTTAGCACGACTTCGCCTGTTTGATTTCGGTGTAAAGTCACAGAAGCCATCCCTGAACCTGCACCATCAAGCTGGGCAGAAAGTGAAGAAATCATTTCTTCTAATTTGGATTGGTAATTTTGGCTGAGAGAATCTAAACGATCTTGATGACTGGATGTTGCCACTGACTCACGTAACTTCGTGCGCAAACCAACATTATCGGTTTTAAGGTGCTGGTTCGTGGCATTCAACTCTTGTATCACAACTTTTTGTTGCTTGATGACCATTTTTTGTTTTTCGTATTCAGTTTGCAGATTACTACAACCGGCAAGCATTGAACCAACAGCAGCCAATGATATGATTTGATAAATCTTCATGTTTTAAACTTATTCCTTGATTAAGTTATAGTCTCTAGCAAATTGAGTCACTTCGGTATAAAAAGATTTACCGAAAGCAATCCCTCGATCCAGCTTCATATCATACACCAACCCCATACTAATGGAGGCGCTAAAAGCTAGAACAACAAAACAAAGGATGCCACAAATTGGCCATAGAAAGCCCACACTTCTTTCCTCAACAATTTTCGTCACAGGAGCCCTTGCTGGAGCTGCAGCGACATCGTCATCATCATCTATCATGAGCTGACTTTCTTCAGGGTCCGTATCCTCAGCTAGGGTGAGAGATTCTTCACCTTCTAAAGAAAAAGAGTCATCTGGAAGCGCAATATTATCCGATACATCGAAAGACAAAGTTTCTTCAGTATCAAGGTTATTATCATCGTCATCGCTTAAAGTCAGAGTGTCGGCCGCACCCATATCGTCATCCAAAGTCAGATCATCATCGAAAGATAAGGTTTCGTCGGCCCCTCCTTCTTCATCTAAACTTAGAGTATCCATATTGACGTCATCATCCAGATTGAGGTTATCGCTATCTAGAGTGAGAGTATCGGCATCGTTTTCGTCAATTGTGAGTGCATCGCCAGCATCGTCAGAGCTTTCTACAGTTAAAGTATTTTCGTCGTCCTCAGCGGGCTCATCAACAGTGAGTGTATTCTCGTCGTCAGCACCATCTAGGTCCAAATCATCTTCCGTGATTTCTAAATCCAAGTCCTCGTCAAGGGCGGCACTACCATCCAAGTCATCTAGGTCTAAATCCAAATCCGTATCGGAACTTAAGTCCAAACTTTCCTCTGCACCTTTGTCGTCATCATCATCGAGATCAATTTCAACTTTTTCGCCTAAATCGGCAACGGGCTCACCGCTCACGTCAAAGATATCTGAGTCACCTGGTGAAGTTGAAATTTGCTCAATCTCTTCCCTTTTGAAACAGATGGTTTTTTCCGTCGAGTCCCCTTGGGCCATCATAAAGACCTGGAACCCTTTCTCTTGCACAATTTTCTTAAGCTCCGCTTCACTGATATTCAGTTCTTCCAACGATTCAGCTAAAGAAATATATGACATGGCAAGTTCCGGTTAAATAAGGTGGGCAAATGATAAACCCAAGCCACGGACTGCAAGAGCAGGGAGAGACAGAGCAAGAGTCATGTCGGGATGACTCTACCTATCCCAGATTGACACGTATTTCCTCGTAGTTATTGAGGTATAAGCGCAGAAATCAAGCCTTTACGGTTTCGGCATGGTGATTGCTTTTCAAAAAACAAAATCAAATCTCAATCCATTTTTTGAGGAGAATAATATGAGCCTGGAACCACTTGGGGACAAAATTGTTGTTGAAAGACTTGAAGCTCAAGATAAAACGAGCGGAGGGATATACCTTCCAGAGTCAGCTAAAGAGAAGCCCAAACAAGGAAAAGTAATCTCTGTAGGACCAGGTAAGGTTCTTGACAGTGGAGAACGCAGCTCCATGACAGTAAAAGAGGGCGAGCTTGTCCTTTTTACTAGTTATGCTGGCACCGAAATCAAACACGACGGCAAAGATTTACTCATTATGTCTGAAGACGACGTAATGGCCGTATTAGGTTAATTTTAAGTAGGAGTAACCATGAGTGAAAAAGAATTAAAATTCGGCGCAGATGCTCGCGAAAGCATCTTAGCCGGTGTAGAAAAACTGGCTACGGCCGTTAAATCAACCCTCGGCCCCAAAGGCAAGAATGTTGTTATCGAAAAGAGCTTTGGCTCCCCAGCCGTAACAAAAGACGGCGTTTCTGTCGCCAAAGAAATTGACTTGGCAGACAAATTTGAACAAATCGGCGCGACAATGGTTCGCGAAGTTGCCACTAAAACTTGCGATGCAGCAGGTGATGGAACAACAACCGCCACTGTTCTTGCAGAAGCCATTTACCGCGAAGGACTCAAAAATGTCGCCGCTGGCGCAAGCCCTATCTTACTTAAACGTGGCCTAGACAAAGCTCTTAAAGTTGTTGTTGCTGAGTTGGACAAAAACTCTCGCCCTTGCGAAACAGCTAAAGATATTGAGCAAATTGCCACAATCGCTTCTAACCAAGACAAGGAAGTTGGCAAATGGATCAGTTCTGCAATGAAAAAAGTCGGCAAAGACGGCGTTATCACTGTAGAAGAAGGCAAATCATTTGAAACAGAAGTTGATGTCGTTGAAGGCATGCAATTTGACCGTGGTTACTTATCTCCCCACTTCGTTACTGATAGCGAAAATATGATTTGTGAGCTAGAAAAACCTTATATTTTAATTTTCGAAAAGAAAATTAGCAATGTACGTGATCTTGTGCCTCTTCTAGAGAAAATCGCTCAGTCTGGCAAACCTCTTTTGATCATCTCTGAAGATCTAGAAGGCGAAGCTTTAAGCACTCTCGTAGTGAACTCAATGCGCGGAAACCTAAAATGTTCAGCTGTTAAAGCTCCAGGTTATGGCGATCGTCGTAAAGCCATGCTTGCTGATATCGCAGCTCTTACTGGTGGCGAAGCTATCATGGAAGACTTAGGCGTTGACCTTAAAGATGTAAGCGTTGATCAACTCGGTCTTTGTAAGAAAGTCACCATCGATAAAGACAACTGTGTCATCGTTGAAGGTGCCGGTGAAGTTGATGCTGTTACCGCTCGTATCAAACAAATTCGCGCTGAAATCGAAGGCACTAGCTCTGATTATGACCGCGAAAAATTGCAAGAACGCTTGGCGAAACTCGCTGGCGGTGTTGCGCAAATTAATGTTGGCGCAGCTACTGAAACAGAAATGAAAGAGAAAAAAGATCGCGTAGACGACGCTTTAGCTGCAACCCGTGCAGCTGTGGAAGAAGGTTCTGTCCCAGGTGGTGGCGTAGCTTTACTTAGAGCAGCAAATGCTCTTGATAGCTTAAAACTCAATGGTGACGAAGGCCTTGGCGCTGAAATTCTAAGAACAGCCACAACCCTTCCCATGAAACAAATCGCTGCCAACACAGGTATCGAAGGCGCTATTGTGATCAAAAAAGTTCTTGAGAGCGCAGATCTTAACTTCGGTTACGATGCTCGCGAAGATCGTTACGGTGACATGTATGAATTCGGCATCGTTGACCCTGTAAAAGTAGAGAAAAGCGCTCTTACTTATGCTGTTAGTGTAGCCGGACTACTACTAATGACTGAATGCATGATCACAGAAAAACCAGCTGATGAACCCGAAGCTCCAATGCCAGGCGGCATGGACGGAATGGGTGGTATGGGCGGAATGGGTGGCATGGGCGGCATGGGTGGCATGCCAGGAATGATGTAACCCGTACTGATACTTTTTAGAAGGAAAAAATACCATGAACTTAAAACCATTGGATGACCGTTTGGTCGTAAAACGTCTCGATGCGGAAGAAACAACAGCTGGCGGCATTGTCCTGCCAACTTCCGCCCAAGAAAAACCTCAGCAAGCAGAAGTGCTAGCTGTAGGACCTGGCAAGCAACTCGATAACGGCAGTCGTGCCGGTATGGATATTAAAGTTGGAGATACTATTATCTTCGGCAAATATGCTGGCACCGAAGTTAATGTTGATGAACAAGATGTCATCATCATGAAAGAATCTGATATTCTGGCAATCGTAAAATAATAGGAGAAAAAAATGGCCGCTAAACAACTTGTTTTTGATGAAATAGCCCGCGCAAAAGTATTGACTGGCTTGCAAACCTTAGCCCAAGCTGTAAAAGTAACACTAGGACCAAAAGGTCGTAATGTGATTATTGAAAAAAGCTTTGGCTCTCCTACTGTCACTAAAGACGGTGTTACCGTTGCGAAAGAAATTGAACTAGAAGACCCATTTGAAAACATGGGTGCACAGCTAGTCAAAGAAGCTGCATCTAAATCTTCTGATAAAGCTGGCGATGGAACAACGACTGCCACAGTTCTTACTGAAGCTATCTATAAAGAAGGCCTTAAATATGTGACTGCTGGAGCCAATCCAACTGAACTTAAAAAAGGTATCGATAGTGCTGTAAATGCTGTTATAGGTTCCATTGCAGACCAGAGCACGCCTTGCCAAAGCAAAGAAGATATCTCTAACGTTGCTGCTATCTCTGCCAATAACGATGGTGAAGTCGGAAAAACGATTTCTGAAGCCATGGATAAAGTTGGAAAAGATGGTGTTGTAACTGTTGAAGAAGGCAAATCTCTCGACACAACTCTAGACCTCGTTGAAGGCATGTGCTTTGACAAAGGCTACCAATCACCTTATTTTATCACAGATAATGAAGCACAAACTGCTATTATGGAAGATGCTTATGTTCTGACTTTCGAAAAGAAAATCGGCAATCTCCGTGAACTTGTGCCTCTTTTAGAGAAAGTATCTCAGTCCGGCAAACCTTTGGTTATTATTTCTGAAGAAGTCGAAGGCGATGCCCTAGCTGCTCTTGTTGTCAACAAACTTCGTGGCACACTGAAAATCGCTTGCTGTAAAGCTCCAGGTTTTGGTGATCGTCGTAAGTCTATGCTTGAAGATATCGCTATCTTCTGCAACGGCACATTTGTATCTGAAGATCTAGGCATCAAACTTGATTCTATCGAGCTCGATCAACTAGGCCAAGCCAAAAAAATCATTCTTGAAAAAGATCAGACTGTTATTATTGAAGGTGGAGGAAGCAGAGAATCTATCGAAGGCCGAATCAGCCTGATTCGTTCTCAAATAGACGCTACGACTTCTGATTACGACCGCGAAAAATTGCAAGAACGCTTGGCAAAACTAACTGGTGGCGTTGCTGTCATCAACGTTGGTGCTGCAACTGAAGCAGAAATGAAAGAAACTAAAGCTCGTATCGAAGACGCTCTTCACGCTGCACGTGCTGCTGCTGAAGAAGGAATCGTTCCTGGCGGAGGCATTGCGCTTCTTAAATCTCTTGCTGCCGTAGAAAAAGTCAAAGCAAAAGGTGACGCAAAATTAGGCGTTAAAATTATCGCCAAAGCACTCGTTGCCCCTATTATGGCTATCGCAGAAAACTGTGGTCAAAACGGAGCTCTTATTGCTGATCAAGCCCTAAGTCAAGAAGGAAGCGTTGGTTACAATGCCCTAACAGATACCTGGGAAGACCTCATTAAGTCTGGTGTGATTGATCCTGCTAAAGTGACTCGCATGGCCATTCAAAATGCCGCGTCAATCGCTGGCATCGCTCTTACTGTTGAAACTATGGTTGCCGAACTTCCAAAAGGCGACGTAGAGAAAGCTGTTATCGGTAGCGTGACTTAATTTAAGCATTTAAAGCTTTAAACCTAATGGGGGCTGCTCAGTTATACTGAACAGCCCCCATTTTTTTTATTTCTGCCCCTCTATTTTACCTGCCTGAAAGCTCAAAAAGACTGATATTACACTAAGATTTCTAGTTTTTATCATTTATAGTTGTTGTCAACAAAACACGACTAGCATAATATGCTGCCTTACAAAACAAATATCAGGTTAACAAGAGAATAGCATCGTCATGAGCAAACATCCGCTGGACATCAGTGGTTTCCTTGGAGCAGACCAACCTGATCAAAAGAAAGAGCGTCACGCGCCTAAGAAGAAAGCCCCTAAAAAAAGCTACCCTTCCTTTTCGCCTTACAAGAGTAAAGCCCCCTCATCACCTCGAAAAAATGAAGATTTGCCCGTAGACACTCCTAAAATTCAACAAGAAATCTGGTCTCAACTCAATGCTGAAAGCAGAAAAATATTAAGCAGCCGAATTTGGAAAGGCATTGACTTTAACCCCATGCTGGGAGAGCTGAATGACCTCTCTAAACTCTCTGAAAAATGGCTACGCTGGGCGATTCCGACTTATGTCAATGGCCTCAAAGGGGGAGTCATTAAGGATTGGATTGAAGGTAAACGAGATGATCGCGATTTTCATTATATTTTAGTTGGCGAACACCTTAGGCATCTCAAAGAACAAAGAGCGAAAAAGAAAGCTGAGAGTCTGGATGAGGCAAGCGCTACAGCAGAGAGCTTAGCAGATGAGCCGAAGGATCTTGGCGACATAAATCATGAGGACACAGATGCGCCAAAAGATCTTGTCAATACAAATCATGAAGAAACGCCTGAAGACGAAGCATCTACAGTAGAGACTCCTGAGCAAGAGAACGAAACAGCTGCACTCTCACACAATCAAGAAGATACAGAGGCAGCTGAAAACACAGCAACGGCAAATGCATTGACTGAGCCATCCGCTCAAATCGTCGAAACTGAAGCCTTAGAGCAAAGCACAGAGAAAAACCAGTCTGCAGAGGCGCCTCAGCAAACATTAGATATTCAAAAATCCACAGGTACGTCTGAGCAGGAGCACGACACTACAGATACGCCTGAGCAAGGCCACGACACCACTGTCTCATCTGAGCAAGACAACGAAATCACTGAGTCCCCAGAACAGGCTGCGCAAGACACAGCTCAGGAAGGTCAACCTAAGCTTGAAAAATCCCTAGAAGAACTCGATGATAATATTCGTTGGTTTGAAGAATATATTGCCAAAAAATCATCCTCACAGAATTAGGATTCAGAATTATATATGTCCCAGAGTACTTTAGCAAAAATTCTTCTTTTTTCTCTCATAGGCTGTCTTTCTTTTTGCTGCGGAGGATCAACATCCAGCTCTCAAGGCATTGTTCATGTAGACCTGGAGGGGGAAATAGAAATTGGCAACGCGGAAACACTTAATAAAAGCCGCCTTGCCTCAGAAAGCGTGATCAGCGGCAGGGTATACGATCTAAACAACTCCAATCTCAGCTGGGATCTAGACATCAGCGAAAGCTCTTCAGCGGCATTTGGTTACCGCTACAAAAGTAATATCGTCCGTCGCAGCGATGTACGCATTGAAATTCTTCGAGATGGGCAATTAGTGTTGAGCAAAGTCCTTTCTGCCAAGCACACCTTAGCCAACGTAGAAGCGCGCATCAACCCGACAACTCACCTACAAGCCAAGATGCTTGAGAGTCAAATCGAAGGCTTAATTGAATTAGACGTTCATGAACGCTTAGGAAGCATTAATCAGAACCTTTTTGGCAGTGAAGAGGTCGCCCATAATCTCTTTCAACTCAGTTCATTCAGCAATAGCCAACGACCTATAGCAGCCATAGTAGCCACTTACGGCAGACTCCTCAGCGCATCATCAGAACTCGTATCCACAGGAGCCATACTCATCTACGAAGAGTCATTCAAAGCTAATACAGCGTCAAGAGTTCAGAGCCAATATGTAAAAAAGCTGGACAACACAGATAACACAACTGCTCCACTCATAGCATCAGCTCATGAAGGCGCCAAAAACACATTATACAATCTCCTAAGCGTCGAAGCCTTTAAAGTCATCACTGACGCCTTGTCTTCGTACAATATACTTAATGCTATCGATAACGCTTTAGAACGACCGGTATTCCCTAGCGATACGGATGCTTTGGCCGCTAGCCCGGGAGTGATGCTTTGGCATACATTCCCTGAAGCCACGACTATTGATGCGCTTGGCATTTCTGGTTACAGCAGCAGCTGGTCTAGCACACCTAAAGGCCCAGTCAATCTTGACAAGGATGATGGCAGAACGCTGAAATACATTCCCTCACTATCTGACCTTGAGGACACACAGGAATTCACATACACCCTTACCGCTCATGGAATTAATGGAAAAGACACAAACAAAGAAGTCACCGTGACTATTAATAATTTAAGCATAAGCTCTATGCCAGGAAAAATCATTTACGGAACCCCCATTGCAGGACCAGTAACCGACGATAAGTATCTCTACCTTATCGCAAACACTGAAAGAAGCGCAAATTCTTACGAACTCCAGAGGTTTTCTCTAGATTATTTTGAAAGTCAAGCCCTAAGTTACGAACTTAAATACGAATATATACTTATTCCCTCTTACTTTGAAGCCATCACTGACATGAAGTACTATGACAGTGCCATTTATTTATGCGGAGGAAACACTATAGGTGTAATTTCTTATGATGATGCTGACGAACAACAAACAGAACTTTTCCGGAATCCTAAATTAGGACTAAAAACTATAAGAAAGGCAGGCGACCACTTCTATGGACTCACTGACTACCTTACTCCAAGCCTTTTTAGATTTGAAAACACACTTGACGATCAAGTTGAAATAGAGAGTGTAGCCCTCAGTGCCAACACCAACAACCCTGAAATTGAGTCAATAGGGGAAGATTACCTTTACGTCGCAGGGGAACACTCAGGCTACCTTTTTCAACCTAACTCTGAAGGCATATTAGGTTCTCTAGGGAGTTTTCCTTTAAGCTCTAGCAGTACAGAGCCGAGGCGTAATTTAATCCATGGTCACCAGCCGATCAAAGAAGCCTCACTCTATCTATCCTCTAGCCTTTTGACGACCTCAGTCTCAATAGACGCCTCTGGAAATCTATTCGTCGAAAGCTTTTCCCCACCCGTATCCATGTCATCTGGTGTCAAAAAAGTTCATAATGGCCCCTTTCTCTTCTACATGACCGATGGTCGCACCATTGAGGCCACTAACTTAAGTTCAGGAAATACAACTCACCTCCAAGAAAGCAGTACTGAAGATCACCGCTTATCGTCAGAAAGCCTGCCTCCCGAACTGAATTTCACCATTAGAAATATCCCTGAAGGTGATGGGCAATATTCCAGCAAAGCCTATCTATACGTACCGGGAGTCTTAACTGAAGACACTTGGTCAATACGCGCCATCGAACTAAAACCTGATAGTGCTGAGTGAACAACATCGCTTTTTACGGAGGCTCTTTTAATCCGCCCACCATAGCTCATAAAGCTATTATAGAGCATCTCCTTCAAGTTCCTTCTTTCGAGAAAGTGATCGTTAAACCTTGTGGCGTACGCAGAGATAAGCCAGAACTTCGAGGAAGCGAAGCCAGAAAGAAACGCATCATAGAAGAACTCAGCTATGACACTGAGAACTATCACTTAGACCTCACTAGTCTCAACGAAGACATGCGCCCCACAATCATTGAATGGAATGATTTATGCTCGCAGTATTCCAAGAACAGGGTCTACATTGTGTGCGGCACAGATTTATTTTCCCTAGAAAGGTGGGGAGGCTGCCAAATAGAACGCTGGATCGAAGGTCAAACCCTCTATAAGCATGCTTATTTCTATATTTTTCAAAGGCCAGGGTCAGGAGAACTCAAACTTCCTCCTCATTATGAAATGGCTAGTGAATTCACTCCCATCAATATCTCAAGCAGCGAGCAACGCCGCAAAGAAGAAAACCAAGAAAGCATTGACGCTTAGCCAAGTAGACTTTCAGAATTACCAACAACAAAATCTTAGCTTTGCCAACCCAATAGGCTTAACTTTTAAAAATCCAAGCCTCAAGAGAATGACATATCAGAAGAAAGCTTAGATTACTCACATGACGCAAATCATCATTACTTTTGTGGCTTTATTTATTCTTATAGCCTTTATGTCCTTGGGTGTTTTCCTGACGGGCAAGCCCATGCGCAGGTCTTGCGGTGCCGGCTCTGGAGGTGATAAAAACGAATGCTTACTTTGTGACCGAGGAAAAAAAAGTGAAAACTGCCCCACATAAAGATATTAACGACAAAACGCAAGGCCTCCTCGCTCACCTAAAAAACTACAAGAAAGCTATCGTCGCATACAGTGGAGGCGTCGACAGCGCCCTTCTTGCCTATATGGCTAATAAAGCTTTAGGAAAAAACATGCTGGCTGTGATAGCAGATAGCCCATCTCTTGGCCGAAGAGAACTCCAACAAGCCTTAGACTTCACCACAGAACATGATATTGCCACCATGGTGATCAAGACACATGAAATGAATAATGGCAAGTACCTAGCCAACACGGGCGATCGTTGCTACCACTGCAAACAAGCCCTTTTTAGTGAAATCAAAAACCTACGCCAGCAACTTTTTTCCAGCGAACGAAAAGAATGGACATTACTCTTTGGCGCCAATGCTGACGACTCGACTGACTACCGACCTGGAAGCCAAGCAGCAGAAGAGCATCTTATTCAAGCTCCTTTTGTAGACCTAAGTATCAGCAAAGAGGAAATCAGAGATATTTGCCGACTTTTTGAACTGAACATAGCAGAAAAGCCCGCCATGCCGTGTTTATCAAGTCGCATCCCCCACGGAGAGAAGGTCAGCTTAGAAAAATTGAAGCAAATAGAAGAAGGTGAGGACTTTCTCAAAGACCTAGGCCTCACTATTTTAAGAGTTCGTCACCATGGGGATTTGGCTCGCATCGAAGTCCCTCTTGAGGCCATGCCCTGGGTTATGGAACATAAAGAAGAGATCCTGAAACGCTTTAAAGAAATAGGTTTCCTCTATATCACTCTCGACCTCTCCCCCTTTTCATCCGGATCCTTAAACGTCGCAATCGGGAAATGAGCTTAAATCTAGACCTTAATAGACAAGAACGCCAAGGCTTTCCCGAAGTTGTATACGGGGAAGGAAAATCTAAAGATCAAATAACAGCAATCTGCAAAAAGTTTGAAGAAAGCAAAACCCCACTCCTTATCACCCGCCTAAAAGACAAGCATGTTAAAATTGTCGAAAATTTCTTTAGTTGGGGAGAACACAAATATCATAAAGAAGCGCGGGCTTTTAGCTGGCTGCCAGAGAAAGCACAGACTCAAGTAAAGGCTAAAGTCTGCTTACTTTGCGCTGGGTCTTCTGACTTAGCAGTTATATCTGAATGCGAAGTCACTCTTCGTTTTTTAGGCTTAGACCCTGAACGTATCTATGATGTCGGAGTGGCTGGGATTCATAGAGTTCTCAGTAAAAAAGAAACTCTTGCCCAGGCCGACCTCTGCATTGTGGCTGCCGGCATGGATGGCGCACTACCGAGTGTTGTGGGTGGTCTTGTTAAATGTCCTGTCATTGCAGTGCCCACTTCTGTCGGATATGGAGCTGCTTTTGGTGGCGTATCTGCCCTACTCACGATGCTGAATAGTTGCGCCAATGGCATTACGGTCGTGAATATCGATAATGGTTTTGGAGCTGCCATGGCAGCTTGGCGGATCTTGCAGGTGAGGTGAATTTGCAGGAACAAACTCAAATTTTACCAATTTCAGTATGTATATTATGCAAAAATGAAGAGGATAGATTAGCTAACTGTTTATCTTCGATACAATACTTTGGAGAGACTATCGTTCTTGATACAGGAAGCACTGATCAATCAGTAGCTTTAGCAAAAGAATGTGGCGCAAATGTATTTGAAGATGAGTGGAAAGGCTTTACTGAGAGCCGAAAAACTTTATTCTCTTTAGCAAATCACCCATGGATCCTGTGGATTGACGCAGACGAAGTCATGACAAATGAATTTATCACCGAGCTTTTCAACTTATTCAAGACTCCACCAAAGTATACTTCTTATCAAGTAAACCGCATAGTTCAATTCCAGAATCAATGGATTAAACATGGAGTATGGTTTCCCGATTACAACATTAGACTTTTCAAAAGCGACTCTTGGACTATGGAAGACAAGTTAGTCCATGAGTCTATTATAGTTAGAGGGGAATCTGGAAGATTAAACAGCCTTATCGAGCATCACACATACCGTGATTGGGCTGATCAAAAGCAAAGGTCAGAAAAGTATAGCAGCCTGTGGGCTCTCCAAAAAGCTCAGGATAATAAACAATGCAATTGTCTATCTCAGTGGACCCACTCTGCATTTGCTTTTATAAGATGCTACCTTCTTAAAAAAGGGTTTTTAGATGGAATTTTAGGTTTTAAAATTGCTACAGCAATCTCTCAAGAAGTCTTTCTCAAATACAAGAAGCTCTACCATCTTTTAAATCAACATGAATAATTCTAATCTTAGTTTAGAGAAAGGGCTAATCTATTCCTTTTACCTCTACGCATTTACATTCTCCTTTACAGTTGTCGGAGGAATCATAGCAATTGGCCTAACTTTTATCTTCTGGCTAACACAAGTTAAAAAACAAAATCTCAAAGATGCCATTCTCACAAACCCTATCGCCTGGTCATCCTTACTTTTCTTTTTGCTCTACCCAGTTGGTCTCTTCTGGACGGATAATTTGGATCACGGCCTCTTCATGCTACGCAAACATCGCTACCTAATTCTAATCCCTCTCCTTTGCGCCTCTTTTGACAGTCGCACTAGAAAAATTTCACTCAATATATTTCTATTTTCAATGCTGTTTTCCGTATTAGCATCTTTAGCAATATTCCTCGATTTAAACACCATTATTGTAAAAGAAAAAATTTATAACACAGCATTTGCCTGGCACTCTCCGTACTCCACAATGCTATCATTAGCTGCCTATATCACAATGTGTAAGTTGGTCAACTCATTCACACACAAGCCAAGCATTGCCTGGTATGGATGGCTAATAGCCTTTATCTTAATGGTTTTAGACCTCTATATCACATCTGGCCGAACAGGCCAGTTCACATTCATCTTGCTCTGCATAGTTTTTATTTTCCTTCATTTCTCTTGGAAATGGCGGTTGTGCGCAATCCCCACTCTCTTAATTATCATATACCTCGCTTATATACTTCTTCCTCAGTTCAACACACGAATACATGAAACTATTAATGACATTTCAACATACAACGAAAAACCTAATTCCTCAGTAGGAGCTAGAATTTCTGTTGCCCACCATGGATTTACACTAATCAAAGACAAATACTTTTTAGGCCTAGGCACCGGGGGGTACAAGAAGTCATACCATGACTATATGGTAAAAAATCATCCAGAAGCAAGTATACTCGATACAACTCATAGCACATACCTGCATATACCTCTCCACTTCGGGGTTTTAGGCTCTATCGTTTTTATCACATTCTTACTTTCCTTGCTGTACAAATCTCTTACTATTAATGACTCCTGGAGAAAAATAAGGATAGGTTTTTGGATTCATATGATAACAGTGATGATTTCGGGAGTTGTCTTTATGGGGCAATTTACTAAGTCTCTACTCATTTTCTTTATCATCATCTTATTTACTGATAGTGTGACTGCAAATGTAGATCCAAACACAAAACAAACATGATCCCCAATCTTCTTAAAGTTCCTTATTTTAAATCCATCGAAGCTGAGTTAAATCACCTTAAAGCACCCACCATAGCCATCAGTCGGCCAGATGGTTTAGGAGATGTACTCATGACTCTTCCAATGGCAGGAGCAATTGCTGAAAAGTATCCGAATGCAAAAATTATATACATTGGCATTGACGATTTAGGTAAAGGCATTCTTGAAAAATGCAAGTATATACATCAGAATATTTACTTAAATGATTTTAAGGGCGAAGATGATAGATTAGTTGAATATATCAAATCACTTAAAATAGACGCTATAGTACAGCTTTTCAAAAACAAAATGCCATCTATAGCAAAAAAAGCAAATATACCATATCGAATAGGCACCTTCCAAAGGTCTTATATCCGTAGCACCTGCAATCGATTTGTCTATATTCGTAGAGGACATGGCAAAGTACACGCATCTCTGTCAAATTACAAATCCTTAAAACCATTAGGAATTAATCCACCGGAAGACTATAGGGAACTACGCCATTATATTGATTTCTCCCCTGAAAACACAATTTTCAAAGATCTTAACAGAAGCAAGTATATCCTAGGGGTGCATATCGGTGGTCGAACTGAAAAACGTTTCCCGATTAAAAGATACTGTCAGATTGCCAAAATGCTCATGCCTTTTAATATCCAAATAGTATTCATCGGCATGGAAAGTGAACTGAGCAACTCACAAGATGCGATAAACAACCTCCCTGATAATATCATTAATTATATAGGAAGAACCTCTGCTGCCGATCTCATCTCGCTTATCAATCAGTTAAACGGCTTACTCTCAACCAGCAGTGGCCCCATGCATATTGCAGGAATACTCAACAAAGACATTGTCGCACTATTTCAAAAAAGTAAAAACGCCCAAACAACTAAATGGATGCCTTTTGGCGACAACATCAATATACTATTAGATCCAAACAGCAACACAGATTCAATTGAGAATATCCTCAATGAAGACATCTATTCTACTATACTAAATAAGACATCTCTCAAACTGTACTCAGAAGTCTAATTATGCTAATAGATTTCTTTCACAAACAAAATTCAAAATATCTATACGACAGGAAAATCCCATCGAATAGTTCGGTATTTCCCCCAAAAAAAATATTCAAATATTTCCTTAGAAGTATTAGAGCACGTTTGCTGCATTTCATCTTTGGCAACAGAGAGCTTCATCACCAAAAAATTCATATTAAATCAGGCAGCATACTTATCTTAAGTCAAAACAATAATAGCATTGGGGACTCTATAATGGATTTAGGATGCCGAAGTCTCCTTAAATCTTTACAGTATGATATCGACTTAATTGTCCATAAAAACAACACAGCACTCTATCAGAATGACAATATTATTCGAAATACCTATTCCGAAATTCAGCAGGCGACGCTGAATCATTATGACTATTTAATACTGGATCTCTTTAATACCAAAACAATCCTGAATCGGAATAAGTACTTCTCTAGAATTCCATATATATGTCTCCACAACTACTTTTATGGTTACGAATTCAATCGAATACTATATAATTATCACCGCATAAATGAAATCTTCCAGCTAGATATAGATTTCAATGAAATCAATCAAGAAGCATCTACCACCTTGCGACTCAACAAAAAAGAACAGAATCAAAGACCTACTATCTGCAACTTGAAAACCACTGAAATAGCTATCGCTGTAGGGGGAGCTGACCCAGCAAGGACTTATCCTCACTGGGTTCAAGTCATAAAGTATTTAAACATCAAATTAGAAAAAATCAAGTTTATTCTTGTTGGCTCAGCAAACGGAGAAAGTGACAGAGATAAAATACTTACAGAATGCAAATCACAGCACATCCACGATTTTGTAAACAAAGCTTCTTTAAGACAAACAGCAGGTATTATTGGCCAAGCTGAATTGCTTGTTTGCTGTGATGGAGGCCTCATGCATATAGCTCATGCACTTAACACGCCCACTATAGCCCTATTCACCAAACCTTATCTCCCTGAATATCGCATAACTTCATCTCAGAAAAATATTACGAGCTACCTTGAAGCTAATTTAGCAGACATTCAGCCTCAAGAGTTAGCAAACAAAATACTCAAAAACATATGATTAAATCAAAGCATATTTTCAATTTACTCACTCAAACAAAGAAAAAGAGGAGAAGTCCACCCAGTAAAACGAACATCAAATCTATTTTAATTATAACTTATGACGCCCTCGGTGACCTGATAGTCACAACACCCGCCATTCGAGCAGTACGAGAAATTTTTCCCGATGCAAGGATTGACCTCCTTGTACATGAAAGAAATAAAATTATCGTTGAAAACAGTTCTCACTGCAACCAAATATATAGCCACACTAAGAAGGATTACTCAAAGTCATGGTCGTTACTACTCACTCTAAGAAGCAAAAAGTATGATCTCCTACTCGATTTCTTTGGGAGAATCAACCTAAGAATGTACTTTTTTATAAATATACTCCGAGCCAATTATGCTATAGCAATCCGTAAAGAAGAGTATCATGAAAATAAATATGATATTAAAACTGCTGATCTACCCATCTATGATCATGTGATCGGCAATAACCAAACTAAGCATACCCGAGATCGACTCCTGGAAATTACCGACTATTTCAATCACAAGCCGAGCAGCTTACGGTACGAATTTAATTTACCTCTTTGGGCTAAACAAAAGGCTCAGACATTTTTACCTAAAGGCAATGATATTATTGCTTTCAATTTCTTCGGCAGTCGAGAAAACAACACCTTAACGCCCTCTCAGAGCATTGATTTAATTAGAGATTTTTTAACAAAATTCCCTCAATCAAAAATCCTTTTAATCGCCCCACCAAATAGAGAAAGATGTCTTTCAGATATTTTATCAAATTTTAACACCGATAGCATTCTAGCCCCTCCAGTAACGACTAATATTTATGAGGTTGGAGCTCTACTAGATTCATGCAATTTAGTTCTCAGTCCATCGACATCTATCGTACACATTGGTTCTGCCTTAAACAAGAAAATGATTGTTATCCAACCAGATAATTATTTTTACAATACCTTTAATCCGACAAGTGATAACTTCCGAATTTCATATAGTATCTCTGAAAATGATATTAGCGAAATCAACACCTCTCAAATCATTCAATTTGCAGAAGAATTACTTAAAGTTTGATGTCATCTGATTGAAAGCATCCACGAATCGATATAAAGAGCCTGATTCAATAACTCCACTGCTATATGAAAATCCACAGACTTATACAAATCTTCTCTACTTATAAACGCAAAATTTCCTCTACTTTTTTCAGCACACCCCTTAGTGCTCAATATGCCTTTACCTTCACTACGAGAAAATCCCAGGATCTCAAACTGAAGAGCGGCAAAACTATTACCATTACACGTAGAGACCTTGATGCATGGAAATGGTTTGAAGACAATAACATAGAACTTGCCATCTCACCAAATGGAGAATACGCCTTTGAATATGATGAGTTAAAGTTCATGCTCCGTTGCAATTCCGAAGACTTTCATGTCTTCAGAGAGATCTTCTTAGAGGATCACTACAAAGTTAAGGATATGGATTTTCAAAGTGTTGTTGATGTTGGTGGTAATATCGGTTTATTTTCTCTTGCTGTAGCCAAGAGATCAGAAAATGTAGTCTGTGTAGAGCCAATACCTGAAAATATTCAGCAAATTGAGCAGCATATGTCAATCAACAATATCACGAATGTTAAATTGTTACGCGCAGCAGCGAGTGATACTGCCAATAACCAGATAAGCATTTACATAAACTCCACAAATACAGGTGGACACTCTATGTTTAAAAATTGGGCTGCCGATCAGAAAAGTACAGACAATCTACAAGAGGTCATAGTTAACACCGTGGATTTAAATACCATTTTGATAGAAGCTTGCAATTCAGTGGATTATTTCAAATGTGATATTGAAGGCAGTGAATTTCAGCTTTTCAAAAACTCAGCCCCATCATCTGATTCTGTTGCTAAATTATGTTTGGAAATTCATATAAGCAATGATGAGTCCATCAAAGATTATCAAACACTCCTAAATCATTTCAAGCAGTCTCATTATTACCTGAGTGATAAAGGAGATAACGTATCATGTCCTTCAAATTTCATCCTACATGCAAGTAGTTCACCCGAATAACCAGTAAGCAAACCAGTTGCTTTAAGCAATTCATTGAATATGCGACATTTTTAATTTTTTGAAATGCTAAATCTGTCGAATCAAAAACACTTTTAAGCACCAATACGGTTTTTAGGGGGCACTGAAATATTATAGTTAATCAGTGAACTAGATTAAAATGCTTCTTACATGTATCTATTCCTAGTAGGCCTTCGATTTTCATCTGCCGAAGATGTCTTTTATCCCTCTTGGTCACTTTATATTGAGGATTAGCTTGAAAAATATCAATATCGTCAGATCCTATACATTCTGCCATAACCTTAGGGTGGCTTTTCTCAAACTTCCTTAGGAAGCCCTGATATATATTATCATATTTAGTTTCTCTAGGGTTTTCATTCCAATAACGTGCAACTTTTTGATCCTTAATCTTCATCGCTTCTTCTGGTCTAACCCAACCATAATGATACATTGTCGCGTTCGCTAAGGCAGCTTTTGGGTAACGCCCTTTCTTATTCTTATCTAGGACAACAAAAAATAATCCATCGGGTGAATATACTCTGATATTATTTTTGATAATACGAGGAGCTCTTCGGTACCACCCAGGACTCCAAGCATAAGTTTGGTAATTTCCATAAAAATGCAAATAATCAAAGACCAAAGCTTCTACTTCATTATCATGCAAGTGATTTTCCATTGAAGCTTCAATTGCAGGTAAATCATCTTCATGCAAGACTTCATCCCCTTCTATATAAAAGGCCCAATCTCCCGTACAGTTATAATGTGCAATCATCTTCTGCTGTCCATACACAAAGCCACGATCACTCATCACCTCATTCCATTCTGTATCGATGATTTTTATCTTATCATCCCCAATTCCTTCGAGCATAGCTCTTGTATCATCTTCACATGGACCTAAAGCAATTATGAATTCATCACATAAAGGCAATGCCGATTTGATTGATTCAATGAAGGGGTAGCCAAATAATTCACCATTTCTTAAAAATGTAAAACCACTAACTTTCATTTTCACCCTTTACTAATTCCAACGTTTCTTTCCACACCCTCACCACATCAATATCCTCAATAGCAGAACATGGATAGCATTTTCTTAATTCAGGGCAGCGGTCATGAAAAGTTTTGCCGTATTGACATTTCTCCCGGTAAACATGATTTTGCCCATGTTGATAGTAAGCAGGAAGTGATGGACCAAAGAAAGTCATGCAAGACACACCTTGGCTCAAAGCTAAATAAGTAGGCCCACTGTCATTGCCAATATAAAGATCAACTGCGTGTAAATAATCGCGTAGCTCGCCGAGACTCATTTTAGGAGCTAGACTTAACCCATCTAAGTTCAACTCGTCCAAAAGACTTTGGTTAAACTTTCGCTCAATTTCACTGCCGTAGAGCAATTCAATCTCTACATCTGAGCAATCGAGCGCCACCACTTGGAGTAAATCTAGCCACTTCTCTTTCGCAAAACTCTTACTAGGCCAAGTGGCTCCCGTGCCGATCAAGATTTTCTTCAACGGGGTCTTGGCCGCATTTGGCTGAATATACTCAGCCTTCTCTGGTCTACCCAAAAGATTCAATCCCTCCACACAAATCCCTTGGTAGGTATGCCAAGAACTCTGAAAAGGGCCTTTCACAGCATGATTTATCAAGTAAGGGTAAAGTTTATCTCTACTAATGCCTTGCCCGGGACCAATCACGCGATCATATTTTATGGCCAAAGGGACTAAAAAGGATTTGAG